>CAYUCW010000068.1:5886-9496 GCA_964443435.1 uncultured Caulobacteraceae bacterium
ACCATATTCTTTTAAAAAGTCTTTATGCTTTAATTGCTTTTTGGCGGTTTGTTCAATTACCATGGACATATTATTTAGGCCCGCTTTGACTTCTTCTATTGCCAAAACACTTGTAAGCGGATCAAATGAGTTTGGAGTGATACCTTGACCAATCAAAACCGCAAGCCAAGAATCAAGTTTGAATAATTCCTCATCATTAATATAAATACGCCCTGAATCCTTGAATAGGTCTATTCTATTTTGAAGACTATCTGAGATTTTGGCATTGGCGCAATATTTCCAAAATTCACTATCATTTCGCTCAGTTGCTTTATAGTGTAAAACTAAGAAATCTCTTACATCTTCATAGTCGAATTTTGTTTCGGCATTAAAATTATTTACAAGGCTTTGCGAATATACTTTGGTTGGAAAATGCCTAATTAGCTTTGTTATGCCTATTTGTATTAGATGAATTGAAGTTGATTCAAGCGGCTCTAGGAAGCCAGCCGACAAGCCAATAGCCACACAATTCTTCACCCAAGCACTTTTTCGCCTTCCAGGGGTAAAAGGAATTATTCTTGGATCTGCTATGGCCTTGCCATCAAGATTACTTAATAAAGTTTGCGCGGCATCTTCATCATTTATATGATCATTTGAATATACATAACCATTGCCTATACGGTGTTGTAAAGGAATACGCCATTGCCAGCCTGCGCTTCGGGCGATTGATTTAGTATAGGGCGTTATTTCATCTGTTCCTTCACAGGGAACAGCAATAGCGCGGTTACAAGGTAATAAATGCCGCCAGTCTTCATAGCCTGCACCTAAGGTTTGCTCAATTAATAAGCCGCGCATACCAGAGCAATCGATAAAAAAATCACCTTCGATTAGTTTGCCATTTTCAAGACTTACACCAGTTATAAATCCAGTTTCATTATTCTGATGCACCTCTGTGATTTTGCCTTCTATGCGCTTAACGCCAAGCTTTTCAGAATATTCACGAAGGAATCTTGCATAAAGACTTGCATCAAAATGATAGGCATAATTAACGGTCGATAATGGCGTATTCGCTTCCTTTGAAGGCAATGCAAAGCGATTATATTTTGCCAATTGAACATTCATAGAATAATTGCCAAAATCGGAATTATGTCCATTAAGCTCTGCAAAACTATAAATATGCTGGAAATCTATACCTAAGATTTTCTGACCATATGAACCAAATGGGTGAATATAGCTATGATTAAGATGTTTCCAATCGATAAACTCTATACCAAGTTTAAAGCTTGCTTTGGTTTTTCTAATAAATTCTTTTTCGTCAATTCCAAGTAATTTGTTAAAAGCCGATAATGGTGGAATCGATGCTTCGCCAACCCCAATAATGCCTATTTCTTCGGATTCAATAAGGCAAATATCGGCGTTTAATTTTTCTAAATATTTTGCAATACCAGAGGCACTAAGCCAACCAGCAGTACCACCACCAATTATAACTATTTTCTGTGGAATATTTGCCAATGCGGTTCCTTAAATACTTTTACAATGTTGCGCAATAAAATCGTCGTGGGATGGAACTTGCCTGATAATACTTAAAATATCTTGTTTTCTTTTTCTAGAAATCTCAAGTATTTGATTTTCAGGAATACGGTCTATAAGTGGATCATAAGAAGAAGGCGTAATTCCTTGACCATGAAGAACCGCAAGCCAATTATGATCTTGGAATAAGTCTTTTTCCCAAACACTTATCCTACCTGTTTCTTTAAAAATTTCTATTTTTTGTGTTAAACTATCTGGAACAGACATATTTGCGGTATATTTCCATAATTCGCCATCGGTTCGCGTGTTAAGTTTATAGTGAAGAATTATGAAATCTCTTACCCTTTTATAATCTGTAAGCACCATATCATTGAATTCATCAATTATTGTTTCTGAGAAGTTTTTATTAGGGTAAAAATCAAGAAATCTCGTAACAATATTTTGTATAAAATTAATTGATGTAGATTCCAAAGGCTCGATAAAACCAGATGCAAGCCCAATAGCAAGACAATTTTTATTCCAAAATTTATTAGCATGACCCGTTGTAAATTTTACCTGCATAGGATCTTTTAATGCTTTATTACTCAAATTTTTAAGTAAGGTCTCTTTTGCTTCATCATCGCTACAAAATGAATTAGAATAAACAATGCCATTGCCTGTGCGATGCTGCAAAGGGATGCACCATTGCCAACCAATGCTATGGGCCTTTGAAACTGTATAGGGCGGAATTTTTTCAAATCTTTCACTTGGTACCGCAAATGCCCTATTAACCGGAAGCCAATGCGACCAATCGGTATATCCCGTATTAAGCGCCTTTTGAATCAATAGCCCTTTAAAGCCAGAGCAATCCATAAAAAAGTCCGCATTTATTATTTCATTATTTTCTAAGACTACACTTTCAATATAGCCATTTATCGGGCTAAGTTTAACTTCATTAATTTTCGCATTAATACGCTTAACACCACGTGCTTCACAATGCTTTCTTAAATGAAGAGAATAAAGCCCCGCATCAAAATGATAAGCATAATTATAATTATGCATTATAGATCTTGTATCTGGATTTGGTGGGAAGAATTTAAATTGCTTTGCTAATTGCGTTGTAATTGAAAAATCTTCTAATTTTAAACTTTTATCAATTTCATAAGATTTACGCCAGAATTGGTGCGCCATAACCCCTTGGTATGATGGCCCATAATCGCTAAACCCATGAAAATAATTAGAATTTTCTGCGCCCCACCCTTGAAACTCTATGCCAAGTTTAAAGGTTGCTTTTGAATCTTTTATCATATCGGCTTCATTAAGACCAATATGATCATTAAAAAGCTTAATTCCAGGAACTGTGGCTTCGCCTACCCCAATAGTTCCAATTTCTTCTGATTCTATAAGAATAATTTCAACATTTTTTGGCAAGGCAGCAACGAGAGCCGCCGCCGTCATCCAACCTGATGTACCGCCACCCACAATTAATATTTTTTTTAATGGCTCTTGCATCTTATTCCCATAATTTTTATCATAATTCATTTTTTGCATAAAAAAAAGAGCGGTGAATTAACACCGCTCCTTAATTAATTTAATAAATTTAGAATGATGCGCGTAACACTAAAGACACTTTTCTATCTGTTTTAATCGCAGAATAGAATTGTGTTTCTAAAGGTTTCGCAAGATCTGAGCTAACTCTTAATAAAGTTGCATCTTGACCTAGATTTGTTCCTTGAACACCAATTTTTAAGTTCTTGTTCAAAGTATAGAATACTGAAGCTTCAAGTTGCCCATATTCTTCATTCCAAATTGGACGATTTACGTTAGCCGCAGATGTAGTCAATAGATATTCCGAACGCCAGTTATAAGCAAGACGTGCCGATACACCATATTTTTCATACATTAATGCAACGTTATAGCTGTCTGGCGACATACCTTCTAATGGCAATACGTTTTGGTTAGAACCAACAATTTGGTTGCCATCAAATACGCTTGCAGCTGCGTTACGACCACCTGATGAATCAATATGAGTATAGTTTGCTTGCATACCTAGACCAGAGAATGCGCCAGGTAAGAAATCAAAGAATTGTTGATACGCAATTTCAAAACCAAGAAGTTTTCC
>CAYUCW010000069.1:0-9140 GCA_964443435.1 uncultured Caulobacteraceae bacterium
TGCCGCTTCTAAATGAAGTCTTTCAAACATTTCGCCATTAATATTAATTACATTTGAATCTATATTCTCAAATCCTTTTAATATGGCCTTGGCTTTGTCAATTTCTTCAATACTTGGTTTAAATGCATTATTCACAATTTCAATTTGTTTGGGATGGATGATTGCTTTTCCATTAAACCCTAAACTTTTGGCATATAAAGAATGCCGCGCCAAAGTTTCATCATCATTAAAATTATTATAAACCGCATCAAATGCATAAAGATTATAGGCTTTGGCATAAATAATAAACTGCTGCATGGTATAAGCAATTTCTTGGCGATCTTTGGTTTGCGCAATTCCTAATTCTTTATATAAATCATTTGCCCCCAAGAATAGTCCTTTTATATCTGGCGTTTCGCATAATTCTTTTAAGTTTACAAAGCCCATCGGCGTTTCAATATTAAGCCAAATGGGTGCATTTGTATGCGCCCTTAGCTTTTCAATATCGCGCGTAGTTTCCGCCTTCGGAAGCAAAATTTCATAATCTTTAATATATTTAATATCTTCGATAAATTCAGGTGTTTCGGGGTGATTAATTCGTAATATTTTATTGCCGCTTGGTTTATATGCCAAAAGATTTTGCCGCGCTTTTACCTTATCAAAAACTGCATCCTCCAAATCAAGGATTATTAGATCGGCATTAAGGCTATGGGCTTTGGATAATGCCCTTTCATTATCAAGCGGAACAAATAAAGCTGTCCTAATTGGTTTTAAAAATTTCGTCATTCTTATATATTGCGGCAAAGGTTTAAAATGGCAATAGAAATTAATGGATATGTCGCGTCTGGCTTTGAAGCGGTCGCAAAACAATTTGCACAGCATTTTGAAGATGGTTTGGAACTTGGCGCGGGGCTTTGTGTACAAATCAAGGATGAAACCATAATTGATATTTATGGCGGCTATAAGGACAGGGCGAAAACCAGTCTATGGACCGAAGACACAATGGTTCCTGTCTATTCAACAACAAAGCCAATTGCCGCAATGGTAGTGGCAAGCCTTATGGATATGGGCTATTTAACCCTTGAAATGCCGCTTTCTGAAATTTGGCCCGAGTTTGCAATTCATAATAAAAATGTAACAATTGCACAGGCACTTTCCCATCAAGCAGGGGTTCCAGGGTTCAAAGACGAAATTGACCCTGATTTATGGCTTAATCATTCGGCGCTTGCGACAAAACTTGCGGCGCTTGAACCAATGTGGGAAGTGGGCACGGCCTCTGGTTATCATCCAATAACTTATGGATATATTGCGGGCGAAATTGTAAGACGCGCCGATTTTAGAAGCCTTGGGACAGTATTACGCGAAGATATATGTGAACCGCATTTTATTGATTTTCATATTGGGCTTTCGGATATTCATCATGATAGATGCGCGGACATTGAAAGACCAAGAGATTTGCCAATGCTTGGCACAATTACCGAAATAAAGCGCGCGGCATTTCTTACTAAATGGGCGTCCCCTGGGCGTGGTACTGCCGATTGGCGACGCGCGGAAATTCCATCGGCAAATGGTCATGGCACTGCAAAAGCGGTGGCAAGCCTTTATGGAGTATTTGCCAATAATGGTAAGATTAAAAACAAGCAAATCCTATCCGAAGAAGCTTTGGCGGCAATGTTAAAGCCGCAAATCAAAGGCGATGATTTAGTTCTGCCGCTTAATATTCATTGGGCAAGCGGAATTATGATAAATTCCAATAAAGTCTATGGTCCGAATGAAAATTCATTCGGCCATTCGGGGTGGGGTGGGTCATGCGCTTTTGCCGACCCTGATAAAAACCTAAGTTTTGCCTATATAATGAATAAGCAATCCAATAGATTAATTGGCGACCCACGCCCTATGGCTTTGATTGAAAAATTATATGAGATTATTTAATCTAATTTTAAATTTATTTCATATTGCGGAATAAGCTTGATTGAATTTACAATTGCCACTTGCTCCGTGGTCGGGAGTTTTGCCTTTATATTATCATCAATATAAATTGGCGCATCTTTACGAAGCGGAAGAATTGTTAAATCAATTGGTGACTTAATTTCTTTGGCAAAGCGTTTAAGACCAATACGCCATTTATTGCCATAGAAATATTCGTCATCAATCATTTCCGCACCAGAGAATAGACGCGCGACATCGCCATAATAATCTATTTCCAAAAATGCATCCTTGAGGTTCGTAAGTGCATTATCAGGAATTTTAATTGACCAAGCCGCAGATCTTCCAAAAGCTTCTGGAATTGGTTGAAGTGCGCGATTTGCATTACCGCCCATTTTTATAGGAAGCGCGGTTCCCTCTTCCCTGATTTTTTTATATTCAAGATTTAGATTTTGCGCGGCAACACTTGTTGTAAAGCTTTGGAAAACCCCGTCATTTTTAAGCGCTTTAAGGCTTGGGTTTGATTTAGCAAGATTTTCAATTGCAGGATATACGCCAATTTTGAAATTATTATTGCCAAGATTAGTAAGATTAATATGCGAAGGATAAACACCAATTTCACTTTCGGTCAAAACAAGTCGGTTTTTTCCCTTTATTTCAACCATGCTTAGGTTATCGGCATCTTTTTCAGTTAAGACAATTATCGAAACTTTTTTCTTGCCATTAATTATGCTTATGGCCTTATCCATTGAAGGTTTAGGTGTGAAAACAATTGTGCCATTTTCCAATTTTTTCTTGGCACAATTTCTTTGCAAGCAATCAATTTTTAAATCCTTAGAAGGATTAATTGCAAATTCAGGACTAATGCCATCTTCGGCAATAAAGAAATAGGTGACTTCATCGGCTTCAGCGATTCTTGTCAAAGGCTGTGCACTTGCCCATGCAAGCTTTGCACCATCAAGATCAAAATTAAATGGCCAAATAAAATATCTGCCGTTTTGAACATTAATTGGCTTATGTGGAAACACTAAAGGACCAGAAGGCAGATTAACCTTAAACTGAATATTCTTTTGCTCCGCCATTTCATGAAGTCTTATATAATTACTCATGAATAGAAAGCCGCTATCACCATTGGTTCTTACTGAAAACCTTGGGGTTACAAGATCTTTCATGCTTTCAGGCTCTTTTTCCGGATGGTGAGAATAAGTAAGTGCAAGCCTATCACCAAAACTATTCATAAAAGTATGATATGGTCTTATTTTATTTAAAACCGAGTTTGTAAGTCCATATTGTCCGAAAGGCGATTGGAAATCATAATTTATGATTGGCACATCATTATGGCCGCCCAATAAAGCGTTTTCTTCAAGTCGCCCATATCCTTTTGGATTTCGGCCGCCATGATACATATAATAGCCATAAAGATTTACGCCGCTTCCTAATTGTACCGGAAGCATAGCGCCTATATCATCGCCTGAAATAAGTGGTCGCCTGCGATACATAATCGGAAGACCGCCCGCATATTCGGCACCAAGAAATGGCGTATTTGGCATATCTTCAATTGCCGTACCAGTGGTTCTTGAAGGGGTTTGCGCCCCTGCATTCCCTGCAAGTCTATTATTAAAGCGGAAATTATAAACTTCATTCGGCGGCATTTTTGTAGTGCTTGAACCCCATGGTAAGTCAGGATAGCCCGCAAACACTGGCGATACTTCTCCCTTTGGATAAACCGTGCCATCCCAACCAGTAACAGTATAAAGCGGCGTATCCATACCAAAAGAAAGCGCAATATTTTTTAAAGTTTTTATATGCTCCGCCCCTTTTCCAGGTCCGATTAAATTATATTCATTCTCAAGCTGCACCCCAATTATTGGGCCGCCATCTTTCCAATACCTACCTTTTACTTGTTCGGCGATTTGGCCGTAAAAACGCTCTACATATTTTAAATAAGTTGGATCATTGGTGCGGGTTGGCATTTGTTCAACCACCCATTCAGGAATACCGCCATATCTTACTTCGGCATGCGACCAAGGGCCAATTCTTATAAAAACTTTCATATTATGCTTGGCGCATAAATCAACAAATCTTTTTAAATCCCTATCATTTGACCAATTAAATTCATTCGGTTTTTCTTCGTGATGCATCCAAATAATATATGATGCGATTATATTCACGCCCGAAGCTTTGATCTTTACAATTTCTTCTTCCCAATATTCAGCCGGATAGCGCGTATAATGAAATTCACCCATTATTGGAATAACTGGTTTTTTATCATAAGTTATATAATGATTATTCATCTCAATAGTTTGGCCAGATGGCGAAGTTTTCGTCCCCATATTGAAATAATCATATACAATAGGCTTAGGCGCTTTGGTGGCATCAATATTTAGAATATTTTGCGCAAAGGCAGGAAGTGATAATAAAACCCCCGCCATAAAACTTGAAGCAAATAAAAGTGATTTTGGCTTTGGATTCTTAAAATTACTATACATTTTCCACCTTTTCATTATTAGTTTCAAAGATTGTTTCAATTTCTTCTAAAGATTTACCTTTAGTTTCGGGGATGAATTTTAGAATAAATGCAAAGCCAACAAGACAGATTATTCCATAAAGGCCGAATGTACCTGCCGCGCCAAGTCTTTCATTTAGCATTGGGAAAGTGAAAGTCACGCCAAAGCTTGCTATCCATAAAGCCGAAACCGAGATTGACATTGCAAGACCGCGAATTTTATTCGGGAAGATTTCCGATAATAAAACCCATGTAACTGGTGCTAGTGACATTGCATAAAAAGCAATTACCGCAAGTGTAAGCAGAAGAACAACTGGCCCTTGAATATCGAAATAATAAGCTGATCCAAGACATAAATGTAAAATGCCAATACCAAGTGCACCAATAAGCATAAGCGCACGACGACCAAATTTATCAATATAAGCAAGAGCAACTAGTGTGAAGATTAAATTTATTGCGCCCGTAATTACGATATTAAACATAATTCCGCTTAGGTCATAACCCGCACCACGATAAATTTCTTCAGCATAATTAAATATAACATTTGTGCCGCTCCATTGCTGAAGTATTGCTAAGAAAATACCGATAAATAATAAAACAATAATATTTGGCTTTAAAATTTCTTTCCAATTAATTGATTGTTTTTCGGTTTCTTTTTCAAGATTATTCTTAGCAAAAGATAATTCATTATTGGCATATTCATTGCCGCCAATTTTATTTAGAATTTTATGCGCGGCATCAAATTTTTGCATTTTAATAAGCCAGCGCGGGCTTTCTGGAACTAAGAAAGCAAAAATCAAGAAAATCACGGATGGAATTGCAACCGCAATAAACATATAACGCCAACCTGTTTGCACACTCCATTCAAGGCTATTATCGGCAATGAATAGATTTACTATTTGCGCCGCAAGTACGCCAATTACAATCGCTAATTGGTTTAAGGTAACTAAGCGTCCGCGCCAATTTGCAGGGGCAACTTCCGCAATATAAGTTGGCGACACAATCGACGCCATGCCAATTGCCACACCGCCTATAATGCGCCAAAAAATAAATATATCAAAATTATTGGCAAGCCCAGTTAATATTGAAGAAATGGCAAATAAAAATGCCGATAAAATAAGTAATTTTTTACGACCGAACTTATCACTTAATAAGCCCGATATAATTGAGCCAAGCAAACAACCAAGAAGAGCGCAAGAATTAGCCCAACCAATATCTGCCACGCTTTTGAGATTAAAATAGTCTTCATAAAATGGTTTTGCGCCACCAATAACTACCCAGTCATAACCAAATAATAAGCCGCCAAGTGCCGCAATTACTGAAATGAATATTACATATTTCATATTTATTTCAGAAGTTTCGTGTGTTTGTATATCTGTATTATTAGAACTATGCATTTTCCATCCCCAGTTTTCTGGCTTTAATTATGTATTTTTATAATTTTATAAGTCGGCCGCCATCTATATTAATTGATGCGCCATTTATAAATTCTGCTTCTTCGCTTGCTAAAAACACTGCGGCATCGGCAATATTAATTGCTTTTCCAATATCGTCTGGATTTAATATTTCGATACCTGATTTTATATTTGGGCTATCCCAAAGCATTGGCGTATCAATCGCGCCTGGCAAAATTGCATTCACCCTTATATTTTTTTCTTTACCCTCGATTGCGCTAGATCTTGTTAAAGAAAGTAAAGCCGCTTTTGCCGCCGCATATGGTGCAACCATTGCCGAAGTTTGATGCGCGTGAATACTTGAAACATTTATAATTGCACCGCCATTTTCGATTCTTCGGAAAGCTTCGCGTGTAATTATTGCCGCGCCTATAAAGTTCACGCCAAGTATTTTTGTCCAATCATCATATTCAAGATCGGCAATTGGTTTATAAATCATCATGCCGGCAACATTAATAATTATGTTAATGCCGCCAAAACTTTCTTTTGCGAAATCAAATGCATTTATAATATCTTGTTCTTGGGCAATATTGCAGTTTAGGACTTCGACTAATGGCGCACCAAAAGCCTTGAGGGAGGATTTTAATTCTTCGCTATCATTTATATTAATATCAAGAATTAAAATATTCGCGCCTTGTTTTGCAAATTGTTCGGCGCAAGCCTTGCCAATACCTGACATGCCGCCAGTTATAATTACTGATTTATCTGCAAATTTCATGCTACCATTCCCTCACAGAACCATCAGTGCCGCGCCAAACTGGATTTCGCCAAGTAGGGCAATCTTTACTTAATTCACGCACTAAATCTTCATTAATATCAATGCCTAGCCCATTGCCTTTTATGGCGTTGACCATTCCATCTTTGACATTGAAAATTTCAGGATTTTTTAAATAACTTAGTAAATCATGGCCATTCGTATTATAGTGTATTCCCAGTGACATTTCTTGAATAATGAAGTTTGGTGTTGCTTGGGCAACTTGAACACATGCCGCAAGTGCAATCGGGCCAAGTGGGCAATGCGGTGCAAATGCAACATCATAAGCTTCCGCCATTGCCGCCATTTTCCTTGTTTCAGAAATACCGCCCGCATGACTTAGGTCAGGTTGCAAAATATCAATACATGCGCTTTCTAAAAATGGCTTTATGTCCCAACGCGAATAAAGCCTTTCGCCAAGTGCGATTGGAATATTTGTAAGAACTGATAATTGCTTAATGCCTTCTATATGTTCACTTAATAAAGGCTCTTCTATGAAAAGCGGCCTTAAAGGCTCTAGTAATTTTGCCAATTGTTTCGCCATTGGCTTATGCACTCTACCATGGAAATCAAGACCGGCATCAAGGCCAAGCGATTGCACATCACTAAGCCTTTGTGCCACAGCATCAAGTTGCCTTGGGCTTGCTAGCCATTCAAGCTCTTCCGAGCCATTCATTTTAACCGAATTAAAACCTTGGCTTATTCTTACTTTAGCAGCTTCAATCACATCAGATGGCTTATCGCCGCCAATCCAAGCATAAACCGCAATTTTATCTCTTACTTGACCACCCAATAATTCACTTACTGGAACACCAAGACGTTTACCTTTAATATCCCATAAGGCTTGATCAAGACCAGATATTGCCGACATAAGCACAGGGCCACCGCGATAAAATCCAAGCCTATAGGCGACTTGCCATACATCTTCTATATTGTTTGCATTTGCGCCAATAAATCTTTCGCGCAAGGATGCAAAGCTTCCTTCAACCGCTTCTGAATGACCTTCAAGACTGGCTTCGCCCCAACCAATAAGTCCGTCACTAGTTTCAACGCGCACAAAAAGCCACCTAGGAGGAACTTTGAAAGTCTCTATTTTTATGATTTTGGGAAAATTAGCTTTTGAATCATTATTTTTTATTATGTCTTGATTTTGCAATTTTAATCATCTTTTCAATGTAAGAATTATCTGTTCTAATAATAATATAGAAACTTGAATTAATGGTCAATATATATTACATATATTCGAAAATTTATGGAATAAAAAAGTATAAATGAATTATAAAACTACTAGGCGCGCGATTGCACTAAGCGGAATCTTGAATATAGCGCTTATAAATTATAGTTTTGCAAAACCTATATTTTCCAGAAAATATAATATTCTTGATTTTGGCGCAAAGCCCAATTCGGAACATATTAATACTGGGTTTATTCAAGACGCGATAAATAATGCCTTTTCTAATGGTGGTGGAACAATTATTGTTCCAAAAGGTATATTTATTTGTGGCGCTTTATTTTTCAAACCCAAAGTAAATTTACACCTTGAAAAGGATGCAGTTCTTAAATGCTCAAATGATATGAGTAATTTTCCGCCGATGCGAACAAGAATAGAAGGGCATTTTCAAGATAGTTTCACGCCGGCGCTAATTAATGCAAATAATTGCGATGATTTTGCGCTTACTGGCGAAGGTACACTTGATGGCGCAGGCCAAAAGATTTGGGATAGGTTTTGGGAGTTACGCGCACAGGCTGCTAATCCAACTAATTTTCCTAATTTATCAATTCCAAGGGCAAGATTAGCATTAATTGAAAATTCAAAAAATGTTCTTATAAGCGGAATAAGCTTTAAAGATTCACAATTTTGGAACTTGCATTTATACAAATGCCGCAAAGTTACAATTAATAATGTAAAATTTAGTGTGCCCGATGCTTATAAACAGGCTCCTAGCACTGATGGTATTGATATTGATTCATGTCAGAATATTTTCATTAATAATTGCTATTTTTCGGTCACTGATGATTGTATTGCCGCCAAAGGCAGCAAAGGCGTTTTTGCCCTTGAAGATAAAGACAGCCCACCGGTTGAAAATATAATTGTAAGAAATTGTGTTTTTAAACGTGGCCATAGCATGTTTACTTGTGGCTCTGAAGCAACGATTATTAAAAATATTCTTATTGAGAATTGTAAAGTTCTTGGCAAAATGAATGTTTTACATTTAAAAATCCGCCCCGATACCCCACAATTTTATTCAAATATAAAAGTTAGAAATATTATAATAGATGCCGATGAAGGAACATTAATAAATATTAGGCCTTGGTCGCAATATTTTGATTTAAAAAATCAACCGCCACCAAAATCCTTGGTCAAAAATATAGAAATTTCGCAAATAAGCGGAAGAACCGCAAATTTTGGAACTATAAAGCCAAATATAGGGCAAACCAAAATAGAAAATATTTTACTGAAAAATATAGATTTAAAATTAAAAAATCCGATTTTAGAACATTCCGAAGTTGTTAATCTTGA
>CAYUCW010000070.1:0-8876 GCA_964443435.1 uncultured Caulobacteraceae bacterium
AGTCCTTTGGTCAAAGGCAAAAGCCCAAGCATAAGAATTGCCGCCATAAAGCACCAGAAAAACGCGCCTTGAATTGGCGTAAAAATCCCATGTATTTGGGTTTCAATTAGCATTGGCACAATTATATGACCGGTCAATAATATCGTAAGCCATGCGGGGCCATCATCGGCCTTAATATGCGATAAGTCTTGTCCGCAATTATCGCATTTATCAGAAAGTTTAAGGTAAGATTTGAATAATTTGCCTTTGCCACATTTCGGGCATTTATGCTTAAGGCCGCGAAAAATTGCTTGGTTTAATTTTATTTCTGTATTTATATTTATTTCTGTCATTTTAAAACTTTCAAGCAAGCATAAAGCAAAATGGCAATAACTTAAATCTAAAATAACTTAAATCTAAATCGGCATTAAAAAAGGCCTGAAATTTTCAGGCCGTTTTTTATCTTCTGCTTGATCTTGTGATGGCGAATTCGTCCATCTGGGCATTTTCGCGCTTTTTACGGCTTTCAAGCTCACGGCCTTTGCGGCGTTCTTCTAAGGTTTCAAACTTTTTTTGCTCTTCAAATGCTTCTTGAAGATCAAGCGAAAGCGCCTTAATTTGCTCTTGAACACCGCCCATAGACGATTCAACATTTCCGCGTTGCACAGTCCATGATTTCACATAAGCAGTGAAATTTGGCGCAAGCGAAGGATCATTAGTCGCAGCAACACGCTCTTTCTCACGTTGTAAATCTAAGTCACAAAGTTTTTTATCTAAATCGGCATAGATTTTTTCCGCAGCCGCAATTAGTTTCTGCACAGAATCTACTTTGTGCTTCGCTAATTTAATTAATGTTTCACCAGAGCGCATTTTATACCCACTTTATATTTTCAGGTATTATAATCTGTAAAAGTAAAGAAATTACCCAATAAATAGATTAAATTGCATGAGAGTTTAAAATCTCTTGTAAATTTCTAAAAGTTTCAAAGAAACTATACCTCTCATTCTTGCCTTGCGATAAGAATTCTTCGAGTGGTTCATTAAGTTCAATTGCCAAATCAGTATTAGGATCAGAGCCTTTGCGATACGCCCCTAGCCTTATTAATTCTTCCATATCAGAGAAATTAGCAAGCGCGCGTTTGGCTTGTTTTATTAATTCTCTTTCATCTGGTTCGTGACATTCGGGCATAAGCCTTGAAACTGATTTTAAAATATTAATCGCAGGGTATCTTCCCCTATCGGCGATTGCACGTTCAAGCACCAAGTGACCATCTAGAATTCCGCGCACGGCATCGGCAATTGGCTCATCATGGTCACCGCCATCAACAAGCACAGTAAATAGACCTGTTATGGCGCCAATATTGCCATTTGGCTGTATTGCCCCAGGGCCCGCGCGTTCGAGAAGCTTTGGTAATTCGGCAAATACCGTTGGGGTATAGCCTTTGGTTGTTGGCGGCTCACCGGCGGCAAGTCCAATTTCACGCTGTGCCATTGCAAAGCGCGTAACTGAGTCAAGCAGACATAAAACTTGCTTACCTTCATCCCTAAAATATTCCGCAACCGCAAGCGTTGTATAAGCGGCTTGGCGACGTTTAAGTGAAGATTCATCGGAAGTGGCGACAACCAAGACCGAGCGTTTAAGCCCTTCTTCGCCTAAAGTATCTTCGATAAATTCCCTTACTTCTCTGCCTCGCTCCCCGATAAGGCCAATAACAATAACATCCGCAGAAGCACCCTTAGCAAGCATTGACATAAGCACAGACTTACCAACACCAGAGCCAGCGAAAATACCCATCCTTTGCCCTTCGCAGAGCGCACAAAAGGCATCTATGGTCTTAATTCCGGTTTCCATACGCATACCAACACGAACTCTTGACTGTGCAGGTGGTGGTATGGCTTTTATAAGGATTGGCTTATCGCCTTCGGCAAGTGATCCTTTATTATCAATTTCATTGCCAAAGGCATCAATAATCCGACCAAGCCATGACATAGATGGCGAAATTGTTGGCGCGGAAGGTTCAAACAATAGTTTAGTCCCTGCCCTTATGCCTTCGACACTATCAAATGGCATCATAAGAGCGCGGCCATCGCGGTAACCTACGACCTCTAGGCGTTTTGTTTCGCCATTCATAATAAGGGATGCCCTTGCACCCAATGACATTGCATTAGGTGGCCCTTCGGCTTCAACTATAAGACCACTAACCGCGACAATATTACCTTCATAAGTGACCGTGTTTAAATTTTTTATACTATTAGTTAGGTCCGAAAGTTTCATTCTAATATTTATTTTCCGCATTCAAAAATGAAGTTTAACTATTACTGCAAAAAATTAAAAAAATAACGAATCGTTAGTAATAATTTACATTTTACCTAAAAAAATTAACTTTTCTTAAACTAGATGCAACAATAATTAAAAAATGTAGTTAACAATGAATATTCGTTAACGTTTTATTAGCAAATCAGTTTACATATTGATTCCAAGGTTGATTAGCCCAAAGGGGGCATTTTAGGGGGTTTACAATGAGAGTACTCTTGATTGAAGATGATAGAGCCACATCACAGGCAATAGAGCTTATGCTTAAGTCTGAGGGCTTTAATGTATATACTACTGATCTTGGCGAAGAAGGCGTAGATTTAGGTAAATTATTTGATTATGATATTATCCTTCTTGACCTTAACCTTCCTGACATGAACGGCTTTGACGTTCTTCGTCAATTAAGAAATTCTAGAATTGGCACGCCAATCCTTATCCTTTCTGGTTCTGCTGACATTGATACTAAAGTTCGTGGCTTTGGCGTTGGCGCAGATGACTATGTAACTAAACCATTCCATAAAGACGAGTTAGTAGCACGCATTAATGCAGTTGTTCGTCGTTCTAAAGGCCATTCACAAGCAACAATCCAAACTGGTGATGTTATTGTAAACCTTGACCAAAAAACCGTTGAAGTTAACCAAATGCGCGTTCACTTAACTGGTAAAGAATATCAAATGCTTGAATTACTTTCTTTACGTAAAGGCACTACGCTTACTAAAGAAATGTTCCTTAACCACCTTTATGGCGGTTTAGATGAGCCTGAACTTAAAATTATCGACGTATTTATTTGTAAGCTTCGCAAAAAACTTGCGGCTGCTGCTGGTGGTGCGAACTATATTGAAACTGTTTGGGGCCGTGGATACGTATTACGCGATCCAACAGCCGAAGCTATCGCTGCTGAATAAATTAATTAACCCCCTTAAATAGAATGGGCTCTTCGATTGAAGGGCCTTTTTCTTTGGCTATTATTAATTTTAACTTGTAAGTTTAAATAAAATTCCTATTTATATCGCCATAAGTGAGGATTATATGAACCGCCGTAAATTTAGCAAATATTCAATTTCCGCCCTAAGTTTTTTTGGAATTAATAAAGCTGCCGCGCAAGAATCCGGCCAATTAAGCGGGACATGGTATTCGGTTCTTTTGCTTGGGGCAATGGCATTAAAACTAAAGCTGGAGATTAAAGAAGATAAATCAGTTTTCCTATATTCACTAGATCAAGGCGAAAAAGGCATCCCTGGCAAGATTAAAAGCATGGCGAATAATCAATTTAATTTCGATTTTCCAATGATAAATGCCAACCTGAAAGGCCGTTTAGAAAATGGAATAATAAAAGGAATCTTCACACAAGGTATTATATCTAGTGCCTTAGATTTTTCAAAAGACGAGGCTTTTTTACTAAAAATCAAAACTGCTGAAAAACCGCTTGATGCCGAAACATTTGATAAATTATTTGCCGCCTCAAATGCCCCTGCAATGGTTGTGATTGCAAAAAATGACGCGCAAAAAGAATTATTCTTCATTAAAGGTAAAAGATCTTTTGAAAGCGAAATTAAAGTCACACAAAATGATAAATGGCACATTGGCTCTATAAGTAAATCATTCACCGCCATGCTCGTTGCGATTTTTATTGAACGCGGAAAATTAGATTGGCATACAAAATTACGTGATTTATTGCCTGCCGACTATCAAATGCTTAAAGAATATGAAGATATTACAATGCTTCACCTTCTAAGCCATCGTTCAGGATTGCCTGCTAATCCGCCAGCTCTAAAGTTCCTAAGCTATAAACGCGAAAACCTAAATCCCGTTCCAGAACGTGCCGAATTCACAAAAAGCGCATTAAAAATGAAGCCAGTTGGCCCAAAGGAAAAAACTTATGTTTATTCAAATATAGGCTTTGTTATTGCAGGGCATATTCTTGAGCTTATAAGCGGAAAATCATGGGAAGACCTTATAAGGCAAGAAATTTTCGTCCCATTAGATATAAAATCTGGTGGCTTTGGCGCACCTGGAGAAAAAGATAAATTAGATCATCCTTTGGGGCATACTAAATCCTTAATTGGTGATAAATTAAAGCCAGCGGTTATTGGCAAGGATTCAACCGATAATCCTGTTGTTTATGGGCCGGCCGGTACAATGCATATTAATGCGCAAGATATGACCAAGTATCTTATGGCAAGGGCATTACGCAATAAAATCCTTAGTCAAAAATCTTGGGAAATCCTTGAAACCCCGCCATTTAAAGGTGATTATGCGCTTGGAATAATAAAAAGACCAGACGGAAGCTTTTTCCATAATGGCTCTAATATGCAATGGTATGCCGAATTCATTTATAGCCCGAAAGACAAATATTGCGCTTTTAGCGCGGCAAATTATGCATTCATGCAAACTGTTTCAGATCCAATTAATGATGCCCTTCTTGGCGCAATTGAAGCGGTAAAGAAATAAATTTAAGTCTTACTTAAATTTTCGCTTGACTTTAAGTTTTACTTAAACTAATTATCAAAATAGATAAATTATATTAAGTATAAACGAAAAGAGAAAGCTATGAATTTTGATAAATATATTGAAAGTTTAGGTATTAAAAAACTTGCGGAATATGCACATTTAAAAACAATAATCTTAATGATTATTCTTATTGTTATTTTAATTATTCAAAAACTAACAGAGCTTAATCTTGATAGAATAACTAAAGACTTAGTTATACAGCAGTCAATTTTCTTTTTATCAATGCTTAATCCAATATTTTGGATAAGCTTGCTTGCGCCATTGTCTTATATTGCCGCCGTTTATAATGCATCTGTGGCTTTTAAGCTTATTGCGAAAGGAAATGATTTTAATCAAGCGGTTATTACGCAAATAAGAAAAATGGGCTCTAATCTTGGATTTGGTGCTTTGGCGGCGGTTTTTATTGCGCCAACCTTAATTGCATGGGTAGGCTTAAAGGGCGGCATTAAATTCGACCTTACTATTGAATCCATAATCATAGGTGTTGTTGGCGGCACACTTTATTTTATAGCAATTCTAAGCGCCAAACTTCGCCAAGAACTTGATGAGATTGTGTAAGGATTAAAATAATGAATACTCAAAATAATAGAGCTGGCCTTTGGGCTATAATTGGATTTATTGCCTTTGGTTTGGTTGTATTTTCATTATTCTATGATGGATTTGCAACACTGAAATCTGCAATAAAAAATAATGGAGAAGAAGATAATTTTATGACTGCACATTTTGCATTATTAAATCCAATCTTCTGGATGAAAATTGCACCACAAATTGGTTTTGCATCGGCAATTTTCTCATGCAGTCTATTTTTTCTTAATATTAAAAACGGTCATAATTTCACGCAATCAATTATAAAGTGCCTAAGAGAAATTGGTTTGCAATTAATTTTTGCTGCGATTATTGGAATTGCCTTCAATCCATATTTAACGCATGAAGTCCCTTATGATAGAGCAACCCATATCGCATTTATGATAAATTTCCTAACTTTCCTTATTATTGGCATCGCATTATTTATTGTTGCAGACCAAGGGAAAAAATTAAAAAATGAATTGGATGAGATAGTCTAATGCCAATTAATGTTACCCTTGATATAATGCTTGCAAAGCGGAAAATGCGTGCCAAGGATTTATCCGAAAAAATCGGGCTTTCTGAAACCCAAATGTCGCAATTAAGGAATGGAAAAATCAAAGGCGTGCGCTTTGAAACCATAAGTAAGATTTGCTATTATCTTGAATGCCAGCCGTCTGATATTTTAGAATATTTAAAAGATGATAAAGACATAGAATAGGCTTGCTTTTAAGGCTTGCAAATTATTACCAAGTTAAATTATTAGGGAGTATGACTAATCTTGTTAAGGCATGGACTTATGCCAAAAAATTCCTTGAAAGTGTGGGCGTAGATAGCCCAACAATCGATGCACGCCTTCTTGTTATGTCGGCCGCGAATGTGACGCGAAATGATATTGTTACAGATCCATATCGTGAGATTTCAGATGAAGTAGTACAAACCCTTGAAAGCTATCTAAAACGCCGTGAAGCGCGTGAGCCCGTGGCGCATATAATTGGCAAAAAAGGTTTTTGGAATCTTGAACTTATTTCTGATAAACGCGCACTTGTTCCGCGCCCTGAAACCGAGGTAATTGTTGATTATATTATTAAGAATACCGATGATGCGCCTAAGACGCTTATTGATTTAGGCACAGGCACAGGGGCGATTATTCTTGCATTATTGGCGGAACGTGAAAATTGGACCGGCATTGGTGTTGATATTTCAAAAGCTGCCCTAAGCCTTGCAATGGAAAATGCAGATTTTCATGGCATGAATGAGCGCGCGACATTCATAGAAGGCGATTGGTCAAAAAATATTGATGCCAAATTTGATATTGTGGTTTCTAATCCACCTTATATACCAAGTGCACACATAGAAACCCTTGATAAAGACGTAAAAGATTATGATCCGCACCTTGCGCTTGATGGCGGTGAAGATGGGCTAGAGCCATATCATATACTATTCAAGGATTTGGAATATATTTTAAAGCCAGAGGGTATTTTTGCTTTTGAATTTGGATTTGATCAAAAAATTGATATTCTAAAAATTGCGGGCAAGTGTGAATATCTTAAAGATATTAAAATCCTTAAAGATTTATCAGACCATGATAGGGTAATTATCGGGAAAAGAAAATAAATTCAGTAAAGGGCTTTATTATCTAAAGAATAGATTGTATTAGACATTTGTCTAAGATTATCTTAAACATAAATTTACTTGATTCTTATATATGTACTTCTGGTCGGGTTGAAAAATCGACTATAAGCATAAAATGAAAATTAAGTGCCAAAAATTGAATAGATGATATTTATTATCTTGGCGGAAATCCCTTAAAAAATTCAGTTTAACCACCTTCTTTATAACTGACCAAATGGTCACGCATTCTTTAAAACTGACCAAATGGTCATAAATAGGATAAAAACATGAAACGACAAAGAGGTCGTGGGCGCAAGCCAAATAATCAAAACCCTAATAGAGCTTATGAGTCTAATGGACCGGATATAAAGGTTCGTGGATCTGCGCAAACTATCCTTGAAAGATATCAGCAAGCTGGCCGTGATGCTATGGGTTCTGGTGATAGGGTTTTAGCTGAGAATTACCTTCAACATGCTGAGCATTATTTAAGGCTTGTAAAAGCTATACAGCCGAACTTTATTCCACGCTCTGAATTTGCAATTGCTGGTCTTCCGTCTGATTTTGAAGATGATGGCGAATATGACGGCAGTGAGGGCGAAGGCGAAAACGAAGCTGAGGCAAATGAGGGTGAAAATTCTTCTGAGAATGAAAACCAACAACCTCGCCAAAACCGTAATTACCGCGAAGATGGCAATCAGAATAATAATAGATTTAATAATCGTAATCGCTATAATAATAACAATAACCGTAATCGCTATAATAATCGTCCAGATTATAGAAATCAGCAAGACGGCGAAAATGGCCAAAATTACAATCCTGAATCTTCGGAAAATGGTCAAAATAGCGAAAATAATAACCGCGAATTTGACAATAATTCAGACAATAATCAAAACTCTGATGGTCAAAATTCAGAGCGTCAAAATTCAGGCCGCCAAAACTCAGATCGCCAATATCAAGACCGCCCAAGAAGGCCAAACAGATATAATGGCGATAGACCACAGCGTGATTTTGAAAATCGCGAATTTGAACCTCGCGAAGAAAGAGCACCTTCTGAATCTCAGGGCTCAAATGAAACTCAAGTGCATGAAGAACGCACACCAAAACCAAGAGTGCCGCGTCCACGCAAACCAAAACCAGAAGCAGCCGAAGGTTTTGGCACTGAGCTTCCTGCGTTTTTATCGACACCAATCAGCAGCGACGAATAATTTATTCGTAATTTGCTAAGAAAAGTCTGTTATAGCCATGCTATGACAGACTTTTCTTTATTAAGCGAACGCAAACCTGCAAATCTTATAGACCGCATTGAAATGTTGGCTTTGCGCAAATTCATGCAAAAGCCTTTTGATATAAAGCTTGATGCGCCAATAATAAGCTTTAGTTTTGATGATGCCCCAAAATCAGCACTTAATCTTGGCGCGCAAATGCTTGAGGCCGAAAACATCAAAGCGACATATTATTTATGCGGCAATAATAATGGCAAAGTCTTTGAGGGCGTTGAGCAATTTGATAATAAAGATGTTAAAAGGCTTTATGAAAATGGGCATGAAATCGCCTGTCACACTTTTGGGCATTCGCGCCTTCGCCGCCGAACAATAGACGAAATTGAAAATGATTTTGATGAAAATCTAAAATATTTTAAAAAGCTTTTGGGTGATGATTTCGACTTTCAAAGCCACGCCTTCCCTTATGGTGAATTTGATAACCTAAGCCGCGCGGTTTGTAGCGGACGATTTACAACAACGCGCGGCGTAACACGCGGCGTTAATTATGGCAAAACTGATTTTGCCAATCTTTTAACCGTGCCACTTGAACAAAGACGCTTTAGTCAAGAATATCTTGATGGCTTTATTAATGAAGCCATTCAAAATAATGGCTGGCTTATATTCTATAGCCA
>CAYUCW010000071.1:0-5538 GCA_964443435.1 uncultured Caulobacteraceae bacterium
TCTGCCGCCATTTTCGCAGCTTTTTCAATCGCCTCATCAATAGAGCCAACCATATAGAATGCCGCTTCTGGAAGATGGTCATAATCACCATTCACAAGACCTTTAAAGCCTTTAATTGTGTCTTCAAGTGCAACAAGCTTACCAGGTGAGCCAGTGAATACTTCGGCTACGTGGAATGGCTGTGATAAGAAACGCTCAACTTTACGAGCGCGAGAAACCGTAAGTTTATCGTCTTCTGATAATTCGTCCATACCAAGGATGGCGATAATATCTTGAAGTGCTTTATATTGTTGAAGAATTTCTTGAACACGACGTGCAGTTTCATAGTGATCTTGACCAACGATACGCGGCTCTAGGATACGTGAAGTTGAATCAAGTGGATCAACCGCAGGATAAATACCTTTTTCCGCGATTGAACGATTAAGAACTGTTGTTGCATCCAAGTGGGCAAATGAAGCCGCAGGAGCCGGGTCGGTCAAATCGTCCGCAGGAACGTAAATCGCCTGAACCGAAGTGATTGAACCTTTAACAGTTGAAGTAATACGCTCTTGAAGGCCGCCCATGTCGGTTGCTAGTGTTGGCTGATAGCCCACCGCAGAAGGAATACGACCAAGAAGTGCCGACACTTCTGAACCCGCTTGAGTGAAACGGAAAATATTATCAACGAAGAAAAGAACGTCTTTACCTTCTTCATCGCGGAAATATTCGCAAACAGACAAGCCAGTCAAAGCAACGCGTGCACGCGCACCTGGAGGCTCATTCATCTGACCATAAACAAGTGTACAACGTGAACCTTCAGTTGAGCCGCCATTTTCTTTAGGGTCAACATTCACTTTAGATTCGATCATCTCATGATAAAGATCGTTACCTTCGCGTGTTCTTTCGCCAACGCCCGCAAGCACCGAATAACCACCATAAGCTTTTGCGATATTATTAATAAGCTCTTGAATAAGAACGGTTTTACCAACGCCCGCACCACCGAATAGACCGATTTTACCGCCTTTTGCGTATGGGCAAAGAAGGTCAACAACTTTAATACCAGTTACCAAAATCTCAGGATTTGGTTTTTGATCTACAAAAGAAGGTGCAAGTTTGTGAATTGAACGTTTACCAACCGCAGATTCAATCGGGCCAGCTTCGTCAATTGGGTCACCAACCACGTTCATAATACGGCCAAGCGTAGCAGGACCAACTGGAACCTGAATGCTATTGCCTGTATCTGTTACTGGCTGACCACGAACAAGACCTTCGGTCGCGTCCATTGCAATTGTACGAACAGAATTTTCGCCCAAATGCTGTGCAACTTCAAGAACAAGGCGTTTGCCATTGTTTTCAGTTTCAAGCGCATTAAGAATATCTGGCAAAGTGCCTTCAAACTCTACGTCCACAACTGCGCCAATAACCTGTGAAATTTTGCCTTTCGCTTCGATAGACATATGCTTTCTCACTCTTCTAAATCAAATCGCCCAAATGGGCAGTGTTAAACGGCTTGCGCCCCTGCAATAATCTCTGTTAATTCGGTGGTAATCATAGCTTGACGTTTGCGGTTCATTTGCAATGTCAATTTTTTGATTAAATCACCAGCATTTCTTGTCGCATTATCCATAGCACCCATTTGTGAGCCATAGAATCCTGCGTTATTTTCTAATAAACCGCCAAGAATTTGGCTATCTAAATAACGTGGCAATAAAGCCTCTAAGATAGCTTCTTCCGAAGGCTCATAAGCATATACCCCAGATGTGTCACTTGCGCTTTCAGCTAAAGCATCAAGATTAACCGGAATAATTTGCTGTACAGTAGGTATTTGTGAAATCACAGATTTGAATTTTGAGAATACAAAATGTGCAACATCAATTACGCCTTCTTCGAAAAGTTCAGTAACTTTTGTAGCAACAGTATTTGATTGCGCAAATCCAACCGCACGAGTTTTAGAAAAATCAATATGACCAATAAGCTTGCTTGCGAAAACGCGTTGCAATTGATCACGACCTTTTTTGCCAACAGTCAATATTTTAACTGTTTTGCCTTGCGCTTCAAGACTTAGGACAGTTTCACGGGCTTTTTTCACAATATTAGTGTTAAAACCACCGCAAAGTCCACGTTCAGAACTGGCAACTACTACCAGATGAACATCATCTTTGCCTGAACCTTTTATAAGTTTTGGCGCAGAAGCAGAGTTTTTTACCGAACCCGCAAGATTAGCAACCGTTGACGCAATCTTAGTCGCGTAAGGACGCGCAGCTTCTGCGGCCTCTTGCGCACGCTTTAATTTTGCGGCGGCAACCATCTGCATTGCTTTGGTAATCTTTTGAGTAGATTTAACCGAAGTAATACGGGTTCTAAAATCCTTAAGAGATGCCATAATTAATTTCCTTAAGCGGCAAAACCTTTAGCGAAATCTTCAAGCGTAGCTTTGATTTTATCTTCAAGGCCATCTTTTTTGATATCTAATTTAGTACGAAGTTCAGTCGCAACATCTTTATATTTGCCCGCTAAGCCTTCACGTAATTCTTTTTCATAACGTTTAATATCTTTAACCGCTATAGAGTCTAAATAACCTTTAGTACCTGCATAAATAAGAATTACTTGCTCTTCCACTGGAACTGGCGCGAACTGATCTTGCTTAAGAAGCTCAGTTAGGCGCGCACCACGGTTAAGCAATCTTTGAGTAGATGCATCAAGGTCAGAACCGAATTTAGCGAAAGCCGCCATCTCACGGTATTGCGCTAATTCACCTTTAATTGGGCCCGCAACTTGTTTCATTGCTTTAACCTGTGCTGATGAACCCACGCGAGAAACCGAAAGACCAACGTTAACCGCCGGACGAACACCTTGATAGAATAAGTCTGTTTCAAGGAAAATCTGACCGTCAGTAATAGAAATCACGTTTGTTGGAATATATGCCGAAACGTCATTTGCCTGAGTTTCAATAATAGGTAATGCAGTCATAGAACCATTGCCATTATCGTCATTCAATTTCGCTGCACGCTCAAGAAGGCGAGAGTGAAGATAGAAAACGTCACCCGGATACGCTTCACGGCCTGGTGGACGACGAAGAAGAAGTGACATTTGGCGATACGCAACCGCTTGTTTTGACAAGTCATCATAAATAATAAGTGAGTGCATACCATTATCACGGAACCATTCACCCATAGTTGCGCCAGTAAATGGTGCAAGATATTGAAGTGGTGCAGGATCAGATGCAGTAGCCGCAATAATGATTGAATATTTTAATGCGCCGCGCTCTTCAAGAGTATTAACAAGCTGTGCAACCGTTGAACGTTTTTGGCCAATAACAACATAAACGCAATAAAGCTTTTCAGATTCAGACGCATTTCTGTCATGTGCATCACGCTGATAAATAATAGAGTCAATCGCAATAGCAGTTTTACCAGTTTGGCGGTCACCAATGATAAGCTCACGTTGGCCACGACCAACAGGGATAAGCGAATCGATTGATTTAATACCAGTTTGCATAGGCTCATGAACTGATTTACGCGGAATAATGCCTGGCGCTTTTACGTCCACTTTTTGACGTGAAGCCACATCTTGAATTGGGCCTTTGCCGTCAATCGGCTCACCTAATGCGTCAACCACACGACCAAGAAGGCCACGACCAACCGGAACAGAAACGATCTCACCAAGGCGTTTTACCGTATCGCCTTCTTTAATCCCTCTATCTTCACCGAAGATAACCACACCGACATTGTCGCGCTCAAGGTTAAGTGCCATACCTTTGACACCGCCGTTAAACTCAACCATCTCACCGGCTTGAACACTGTCAAGGCCGTGGATACGGGCGATACCGTCACCAACACTTAGAACAGTGCCGACATCGGCAACGCTAGCATCAGCGCCATAATTTTTAATTTGCTCTTTTAAAATTTTAGAAATTTCAGCGGCACGAATATCCATTGCCTATGCACCTTTCAAATTGTTTTTTAGGGCTTCAAGTTTAGTTTTGATAGAATCATCAAATAAACGCGATCCAACCTTAACCACCAAACCGCCGATTAATTCAGGCTTAACATCGGTTTCGATGCTTACGTCTGCATTAAAGGCTTGGCTAAGGCTTTTGGTTAATTCTTCAAGTTGAGCAGCGCTTAATTCCGAAGCAGTTGATACTTCGGCCTTTATTACGCCTTGTGATTTTGCAACTAAACCCAAGAAAGCCTTGAACATAGCAGGCAATTCACCAGCTCTCGAATTTTTTGCAACAATTGCAATAAAATTATTTACGTCAACAGATGTTTTTAATTTTGCGCCAATGGCAGCAAGAACACCCGCTTTTTCTTCAGCTTTATGAAGCGGACTTTTTAATGCTTTTAATAATTCATCTGAAGTTTCAAATAGATTTAAATATGCCTGCGCATCTTTTTGCGCCGAATCTAGTTTCTTCTTTGAATCACACAATTCAAACAGAGTTACAGCATAACGGCTAACTGCTTGTGACATCATCAATTGAGACATAGGCCTCTTTCCATTCCCGTTTTTGGGTTTTCAAACTAAACTAGTGCTTAATATCAAAAAACTATTTTTAAGCAAACTATAAAACAAGTATAATTCGCTAAATCTTTTAAAATTTCAGCATTCGCGAGGCTGTTATCATGGCATGAGTGCAGGTGCAACATCGCGAATGTATTTGATTGCAATTAGTGACACAAAAACCGCAAAAAATTCACAGTTTTAATGCCATTTTTAATTATTCTTGGTTTTCTTGACCTTCGAAAGCTTGTTTTGTGATTTTCTCTCTGATTTCTCTATCCATTGCTTTACGCGCAAAGACATTCAAAGCCTCCACTACAACCGAGAAAATAATAATCGAATTAACATAGCTTCTGTCAATATGATGACCGAATGCATCAATAACCAATATGCCGCCCACTAATACTAGGAAAACCAAAGCCAGCATTTTAGTCGAAGGATTTTCTTCAACGAATTTAGCAACAATCCCCGAAGAGAACATCATAACCATTACCGAGATTACAACCGCAGTAATCATTATTGGTAATTGATTAGTCATGCCAATTGCGGTCACAATTGAATCAACCGCGAATACAACATCAACAATCGCGATTTGCGCAATAACAATTAAAACCGCCGCTTGAGCAGTTGAATTAGTTTCTTCTTTTTTGACATGATCAACATGAAGCATTTCAATAATTTCAATTGAAGCTTTATAAATAAGGTATATACCGCCGCCCGCAAGAATTAAATCGCGCGTAGAGAAACCATGCCCCATAAACTCAAACAAAGGCGTTGTAAGCCCTGCAAGCCATGTAAGAATCGTCAAAAGCGCAATCCTTAAGAACATTGCAAGGAAAAGACCAATCTGTCTTGCTTTTGCACGATATTGTTCCGGAAGTTTTGAAGCGGCAATTGAAACGAAAATTACATTATCAATACCAAGTACAATTTCAAGAAACGCCAAAGTTCCCAAAGTTATCCAACCCTGTGGAGTTAGCATCCAGCCAAAAATATCTTCCAAAACTTCACCTCTTTAACAATTTAATACGCGCTAGCAAATTTTGCTCTTCG
>CAYUCW010000071.1:5638-8709 GCA_964443435.1 uncultured Caulobacteraceae bacterium
TTAATTCCTCATTATTTCCGACTAATTCGTCAGGATAAATCAGTTTTCCCGCAAATAAATCATATTTCTTATGTGCCTTATTAAGAAATTCGTGGAAGAGCGTTATATCCCTTAACTCTTTTGAGAATTTATCAAAAAGATGAAACCAGAAACTATCGGGGCCTTCCATATAAATCGGAAGGATTGGGCAATTATATTTACGTGCCAAACTTATTGGGGTTGCCATCCATTCGGGATCTATAAGCTTGCCCTTATTTTTTACGCCAAGTCTTCCGGCTGGGAATATTGCAAGACAATTCTCGCCATTTAAAACTTCATGCGTTTCGGCAAGCGTTTGCCTGGTTTTTTCCCTTGTTCGTTTTTCATAAACCCATTCAACGGGAATAATAATGTCATTAATTTTATCGCAAACCCGTTTGGCATCGGCATTGGCATAAAAATATAAGTCAGGGCGATATTTTTTAATTATATCATATAATGCAATGCCATCGGCAATCCCCGTTGGGTGATTGCATATAATAATAAGCTTTCCAGTTTTTGGAATATTTTCAAAGCCTGTTTCAGAAACCTTTAAGCTTAAAAGATTTGATAAATATTCAAAACTTTGGCGGCCATTTAATTTCTCAACCGCATTAGCCATTTTAAGCGCGGATTTATAGCCAAGCAATAAATTAAGCACTGGCTTTATAATCGGCCAAAATACAGATGCCGCAAGTTTTGGCGCGCGCTCCTCTATTAATATATCAATTATATGTTTTTGCATTTATTTTGAAAAAGACTCTAGTTTTTTTATATTCTTGGATTTAAATCTAAAACCATGAAAAATCAATCAAGCAATAATCCAAAGATAAAGAAGCCGTTTTTATTCTTTATATTAGCCGGCATAAGTTTTGGAACATTTCTTTTTGCCATATATAATACGTGGCAAAGCTTATGAGTCTTGTTAGTGCCTATCGGGAGCGTGTGAATTCAGGCGCAATAGAATTTGATAAGGAACAGCAAGAAGCAATAGAAATTTTATCGGTTTTATCAGGTCGCCTTAAAAATTGGAAACGCGGTCAAAAGCAATTTTTATTTGGCAAGCCTGAGCCACTTCCCGAAGGGGTTTTTATTTATGGCAAAGTTGGGCGCGGCAAATCCATGATTATGGATTTATTTTTTGACCATGCCCAAACCGAAATAAAGCAAAGAATTCATTTCCATCAATTCATGCTTAATGCCCATGAGAAAATAAATGAATGGCGCAAGCTTTCGAATGAAGAAAGAAAAAAGCGGCCTAATTTTGTCAAAGGCGTGGGCGATGACCCCATACCGCCAATCGCCAAAGAAATTGCCGATAATGCGCATTTATTATGCTTTGATGAGTTTCAAATAACCGATATTGCCGATGCCATGATTTTAGGCCGCCTATTTGAAGCCCTTTGGAAATTTCAAACCGTTATTGTCGCAACCTCTAATCGCCCACCAGAAGAGCAATATAAAAACGGGCTTAATCGGCAATTAATCGTTCCATTCCTTATAAGGCTTAATGAGGAATTACTTATTCATAGTCTTGATTCCCTGCGTGATTATCGCCTTGCCCGCCTTAAATCAGAGCCGATGTATTTTTCCCCACTTGGGGCAGCAGCCGATGAATTTATGACAAGGGCTTGGGCGCGGCTTTGTCTTGATGCCAAAGAAATACCGCAAACAATTTCGGTTGATGGGCGCACTATATTAATAAAGCGCACGGCCGCCTCTTCGGCGCGGTTCGATTTTAACGAATTATGCGGTGATAAAAACCCAATGGGCGTGCATGATTATTTGGAAATCGCCAAATGCTTTAATACTATATTTTTGGAAAATGTACCACTTCTTGATAAAAACATGGCATTCGAAGCCACGCGTTTTCGCAATTTAATTGATGCATTATATGAAGCGAAAACCAAGCTTATTATGACCATAGCCTGCCCGATTGAAGAACTTTATCAATCAGGCACCCAAAGCTTTGAATTTGAACGAACCATTTCAAGGCTTCATGAAATGCAATCCGATGAATATTTGGGGATGGAAAAGGGTTAGGCTAATATTCCTGTTTTTCCCAATCAGACTCTTTAATATCGCCTGTTTGATAGAATTGTCTTAAGCTTTTTATAAAGTGTACGAAATCCTTATTTTCTCCAGCTAATCTATTCGCTGTATTCCAATCAATATCAATGTTTTCTCGTGCAGGAATTATGATTGAGCTTTCCGATGGATTTTCAACATCTAGTTTAATAAAACCAATTCCATGTAATCCAGAAAGTATTCTTAGCTCTTTTAATGTTCCGTCACCAATATCTTTAGCAACAAGATAGCCAAAATTAGCCCATGAAGAATTTGAAACAGCTTGGAAAAAACATTCGCGAACATTAGATCTATTGATAAGAATTTTAACTTCGAATGACCAAAGTTTCGCCAATCTGTCAGAACTTAGTTTTGCCGCACTTTTTATTTCATCATGCCAATCATTCGAAAGATTTTCCATTGCAACTACATCTGGAAACAACCAATGATTTCCTTTAGTTCCTTGCGTGTTAGATGATTTTTTCTCATCTATTCTTTTACTATATAATTGGAGTTCAGAATAAAGAAATGAACTTAGTATTGGATAAAGTTCAGATTCTTTTATTTTGCTTTCTTCATTATCAGTTTTCTTAGCGCTACTTTCAGCTTGTAGAACTTCAGCATTATCGGTTTTAGTAGTAAAATAGTAATACCTTGGTCTTGTATCTGTAACTTTAATGTTTTTATTGTCTTTTTGTAGCCTAGGACGTTGCGAACCGATTTCGGCAATTAATTGTTGTATAAGTGCAGCATCAGAATCAAGGACAATTACTTTTGCCGTGCTGTTTTGTCGCTTTTCTTCACATTCTTCTGGAAATTCTTTAAAAATATATTCAGCTATTTGCCGCGCGGTAAATTTAATTTCTGGATTAGATTCCAAAAAATCATTTGTAAGCTTTTTTAAATTCAACGCCATTTAATTTCCCTAAAAAAATGCCGCAAACCTAAAATAGATTTACGGCACATTCAATACTAATTTTAAAGAA
>CAYUCW010000072.1:0-8623 GCA_964443435.1 uncultured Caulobacteraceae bacterium
GCTTTTTCAACATCTTTGCCATAAAGCGCCAAATCTTCGGCAGTGTCTGCGTGATCAACCCTTATTACATCTTGCTCTATGATTGGGCCTTGATCTAATTCTTCGGTGACATAATGGCAAGTCGCGCCAATAAGTTTCACACCCTTATTATGTGCTTGGGTATAAGGTTTTGCGCCAACAAAACTTGGAAGGAAACTATGGTGAATATTTATAATTTTGCCATGATATTTACGGCAAACTTCTGGTGATAAAACCTGCATATAACGCGCAAGAACCATTAAATCAGATTTGGTTTCCTCAAAAATTCGCGCGACTTCGCCATAAGCTTGTTCTTTATTGTCTTTATTAACAGGTACATAAAAGAATGGAATTTTATGCCATTCAACAAGGCCTCTAAATTCTTCATGATTGGAAATCACGCAAGGGATTTCAATATTCATTTCACCGGCTGCATAGCGGTATAATAAATCATAAAGGCAATGGCCCTGTTTTGAAACCAAAAGGGCAACTCGTTTCTTAATTTTGGCATCGCTTACTTGCCAATCCATTTTGAATTTTTCGGCAATTGGCGTGAAAGCAGATTTAAAATCATCAAGGTAAAAATCATCGCGGTTAAAGGCAATTTCTTGACGAAGGAAAAACACATTTACTTCGGGGTCTGTATGCTGACTTGCTTCTATAATGCTTCCGCCATTGCTTGCAATGAATCCCGCGACAGCCGCAACAATGCCAATAGTGTCTTCACAAGAAAATTTTAAAATAAATCTTTGCATAATTTTTTACCTTCAAATGGCTTATAAAGGAAATTAAAATCAAATTGCAACTAGACTTGCCGCAATATCACCTAAATTCTGCCGCATTAATGTTTAGTAAGTAATGTTTAAGTATAAAAATATATTATTTTTTAATGATTCAAACGCTGGAAAATTAATTTGGCAAATCGCGGACGTAATTCAGGCAATAATAATGGTGGCGGTGGCGCACCAAGGGGCAATAGACCTCGTGGTAATCAACAACAATTTTCAAGAAAAGTGAAACGTGGCTTTTGGGGTACTATTGCCTATTGGGGCGCGGTTCTTGCATTATGGCTTGCGGTTATTGGTGTCGGCATTTTTATTTGGGTTGCTTATGACTTACCTGATCCAGAAGAATTATGGCGCAAAACCGATAGACCGGCGATAACATATGTCGATATTAATGGAACAATTATTGAAAGGCGCGGCGTTGCCGATGCACCGCCTGTTGATTTAAAATCAATGCCAAAATATGTACCCGAAGCGGTTATGGCGATTGAAGATAGAAAATTCTATCATCATTTTGGTGTCGATGTTTTTGGCTTAACCCGCGCCGTAGTTCTAAATCTTAAGGCAGGGCGTGTGGTTGCGGGCGGTTCAACTATTACACAGCAGCTAGCAAAAAACCTATTTTTATCTTCAGATCAAAATCTTAAGCGTAAAGCCCAAGAATTATTATTAGCTTTATGGCTTGAAAGCCGTTTTAGCAAAGATGAAATTCTTTCACTTTATTTAGCGCGTGTTTATTTTGGCTCTGGTGCTTATGGCCTAGAGGAAGCTTCTGAAAGATATTTTAATAAGACACCTGCTAATTTGACTATATCTGAGGCCGCAATGCTAGCGGGCATGCTTAAAGCACCATCAAGATATAATCCGGTATCATCAACAAAGCGTGCCGCAGAGCGTGCAACAATTGTTCTTGATGTTATGGAAAAGCAAAAAGTTATAAGCCATGCACAAAGATTAGAAGCGGTTAAAACTCCACTCCGTTTTGTTCAAAATGCAAAAGGTTCTAATATTGGATATTTCCTTGACTGGATTGAAGCCGATGTTGGTACAATTGTTGATGAGCCAAAAGAAGATATAATCGTTGAAACAACATTAGACGTAAGGCACCAAGCCTTTGCAGAAGCCGCAATCGCCAAAGAATTTGCCGCTAATGGCAAAAATTTGAAAATGAGCCAAACCGCGCTTATCGCAATTGCAGGTGACGGCGGCGTAAGAGCAATGGTTGGCGGTCGCTCTTATAATGAATCAGAATTTAACCGCGTAATAGAAGCCAAAAGACAACCTGGTTCGGCATTTAAATCATTTGTATATCTTGCGGCACTTGAACATGGAATTACTCCGAATTCATATAGAGATGATAAGCCATTTAAAATAGGCAATTGGGCACCACAAAACTATGATGGCCGTTATAGAGGGCCAATGAGTCTTACAAGTGCTTTTGCGCAATCAATAAATACTATTGCGGTTCAATTAACTGAAGAAGTAGGACGCGATTCAGTTGTCAGAGTTGCAAGAAGATTAGGTATTAGATCTCGCCTTGATCCTGAACCTACAATTGCTCTTGGTACAGAGGTTTTGACGCCAATTGAATTAACCAGCTCTTATGTTGCGTTTTCTAATGGTGGTGCAGGTGTTACGCCATTTGGTATAAAACGCATTCGCTTGCGCTCTGGCAAAATCTTGTGGGAGCGTCAAGCCGGGCAACCACGCCGTGTTATTGATGAAACAATACTTCGCAATATGAATTCAATGTTAAGGGCAGTTGTAACTAGTGGTTCGGCAAAATCTGCTAACCTTCCTGATAGGATTGTGGGCGGAAAAACAGGAACAACTTCCGACTATCGCGATGCTTGGTTTATTGGCTTTACTGCTGGATATACTACTGGTGTATGGGTTGGTAATGATGATTTTGGCGTGCAAATGAATAAAGTTACAGGCGGTTCTGCGCCGGCAAGAATTTGGCGCGATTTCATGGTAAATTCGCAAGCCGGAACACCTTCGCGCGCTTTCTTGTTGCCGGTTGCGCCAACTCTTCCAGAGGATGGTATTGTGTTTGATGCCGCAAGTAATGAAGTAAGCAATATTGAAGCTATTGATTCGCCAGAAATTACGGAAGATGGCGGTGTGGCAACAGTTAATGATGAAGCGGTGACTTCTAAGCCAATTAATCCTGAGGCGGCGCCAATTGATAAGCCCGAAGCAAGTAATAAAAGCTTAGATCAAATAATAAAAGAAGTTCAGACAAATAAAACCAATTAATTTTGCACAAATATCTAAGATATGACTTGTTTGAAAAAATGATGATGTTATTCATTATTTTATTCAATAGGAGATATTTGTGTCTAAATCTTTTAAAAAATCTTTGTTTTCGACAAGCTTAATTATTTGCGGATTAACTGCTGGCTTAAGTATTGGTGTGTTTGCCTATAATGAAGCGGTAAGTGCCCCTGCGGCGGCGCAAACAAGCTTATCTCAAGATTTAAAAGCCTATGGTTTTGATGCAAAGTCTAAAAGCTTTACTTATACAGCTAAACAGCAAACTGCTAATCAAGCCGTATTCACAAATGTGAAATTTGGAACTGAATTTACCGCAGCAAGCATGACTTTATCAAAAGATGTGACGGATGGCGTAAAAATTACTCTTGCTAACCCTGTTTTTAAGTCGCCCGAAACCAGTATGAAGGCAGTAAGTGCGGTTATTATTGATCAAACAAAACGCGTTAATGGCAAAGCAAATTTCTTTGATATTGATGGTAAAAATGACTTTAAAGGTAATTTTGAATTCAATGGCCTTGAGATTGGTTCAAAAGGAAGGTCATCGCCTATTAAAATCGCAAAAATTGAGCTTCTTGGTTTTGAAGGTTCAAAGGATAAAGTAAAATTTTCATCACTTAGTATAAATGATTTAGGCTTTATTGAATCTTCTATTAAGATGAATATTGGTGGGATTAAATTAAGTGGCCTAAGCGATAATCTATTTGATAGCTTTTCAAAAGCCAAAGAAGACAAGGAAAAGCCAGATTTCAAAAATATGCTTGCTTCTGTGAATCTTGGCCATTTTCAAATTAGAGATGTGTATGTTGCGCCTGTTGTACAAACGGCAAAAACTAAGACTAAAGCCACAGCAACGGATAAAGTAAGTGAAATCTTTAAAGAAGCCAAGCTTGGCAATTTTGAAATAAAGAATTTTAATAGAAAAACTTTGGAAAGCTTCGCGTTTGAAAATTTCTCTATTAAAATGGCAATGCAAGGTGAACCAATTAATCTTAAGCTTAAAGAATTCAGCTTTAAAGATTTAAATATTTCTTTTTATGAATATCTAATAAACTCATATATTGTAACCAAAGAAAAGAATCCAGAATTAACAAATAAAAAAATAATAGATTTATTCAAAGGTGGTCCTTTAGATTCTGGTATTTCAAGCTTTAGATTTGATGGATTTGAAGCAACAGGTTTTGGAATGGCCGCAAATATTGATGGTTTTAACTTAACTACAAATATTGATAATGAAGGTATTATTGATAAATTAAGCATGCCAAATGGCGTAATGAAATTTGGATTTACAAATAAAGAAAATCCAATTGCGGCAATGGCATATTCAAAATTTAAAGAATTTGGATTAGAGGGCATTAATATGCAAATGCAATTTGAAGCCACCTTTGATAAAAATACCGATACTTATAAATTTGATAAATATGCCATTAATATAGATAAAATCTTATCAGTGGATATGAACACAAGTGTAATTGGACTTGGCAATTATTATAAAACTACTGATCTAGAGACTTTCTTGAAAGCAAGTAATAGCTTTTCAAAAGCGCTAACGCCAAAAGCTGGGAAAGGTAAAGATTTAACTGACTCTGATGCAGAGGTTACACCAGAAACAGCAAGTGCAAGTGCGGACACAAATGCACAACTGGCCACTGATGATAAGAAGGTAAAGACAGAAGATACTAAAGCCGCCGAATTAACTGCAAAACAAGCTAAAGAAGAATTAAACAAACAAAATATTCAGGCCTTTAAAGACTATATTGCAAGCTTTACTGGCGTTAAGTTTAAGAATGCCAATATCACGATTAAAGATCTTGGTATTTTGGATATAATCACTAATTTTGCGATTAAAGAAAAGGAAATCTCTAAAGAAGAAGTGCGTAAGGAAATGTCTGCACCGCTTAATTCTTATGCGGCAAATAAATCTAACCCTGCTTTATTCAGAGATTTAGCTTTAGGATTATCAAAGTTTTTAAATAAAGGCGGAAGTTTGAATATTAATTTAAATCCACCGGCACCAATTGAATATAAAGACTTAATTGATGAAAAACATACTAAGCAAACAATTGGTCTAAGCGTTACAAATTCTAGTAATTAATTACTAGAGTTTGTTATTTTCTTTAATGAAATCGCGCTGAATTGGGTAAATTTCTTCACTAAATTTACGGCCATTAAATACCCCATAATGGCCAACGCCCTTTTGGATATAATCTTTGCGCTTTGATTTAGGGATGTTATAGCAAATATCATGCGCCGCTTGGGTTTGTCCTATGCCTGAAATATCATCAAGTTCACCTTCAATAGTTAGAAGGGCAGTCTTGGTGATGGTTTCAGGTTTAACTAGCCTGTCGCGGCAATATAAGATTCCACGCGGGAGATGGAATTCTTGGAATACTTTATTTATTGTATCTAAATAAAATTCTTCGGTTAAATCCAACACAGACAAATATTCATCATAGAATTTTTTATGCTTAGTAACGCCATCACCATCACCGGCAACAAGATCGTTAAAATAGCTTTTATGGGCATCAATATGACGTTCTTTATTCATAGACATAAATGAATAAAGCTGCACAAAACCCGGATATACACGGCGCATTGCACCTTTATTTGGAAGCGGCACTGTATATATCATATTTGAACTAAACCAAGTAAAAGGCCTTGCTTCTGCAAGATTATTGGTTTTCGTTGGCGATTTCCTTGCATCAATTGGCGAACCCATAAAGCACATAGATAATGGCGTATTTGGATCTTCATCCTCGCTCATGAGGGCAACGGCGGCAAGGCATGGTGGCCCTGGCTGACAAACCGCAACTATATGAACGCCTTCGCCAATATGAGTAATCATATTTCTTATATATTCAATATAGTCATTAAGGTCGAAACGGCCTTCAAATATAGGAACTTCTTTGGCATCAGCCCAATCGGTTATGTAAACTTCATGATCTTGTAAAAAGGTAGTGACCGTGCCCCTTAAAAGGGTTGCAAAATGCCCAGATAATGGCGCAACAATTAGAACCTTAGGCTGATTTTTAATTGCTTTTTCGGTTGCCTTATTTGGATAGCCTTCAATTGGTGTTTTAGTGAATTTAATTAAATTGCACCAAGGCTTTTCTAAAACTATTTCAGGTGTAATTTCAAATTTTACATTATTATTGACAATGGTCTTTATATTCCATTCAGGCTTGCCGTATTTTCTTGTAACCGCTTCAAATACTTCTGATGCCGCAGACAGGTTTTTACCTAAATCAGTATCTGACCAAGGATTAAAAGGGCTTTTTAGCCATAGATTGTTAAGGCTATTAATAGCTCTAAAGGGCATAAGTGCCGCGCGCTGTATTTCTATTAATGAATAAAGCAAAATATAAACCTTTTAGAAATTGTGCAATGCACAATGCTATCCTATTTTTTATAGTTTGCAATAAGTTAAATCATCTTATTTTAGTAATTATTTTAGCTATCGCTTATTTTAAAATTCCAGAATTTATACATTTTGCAATTTTCTGCGGAGTGTCAGTATCGGTAAAAAATGTTGCAAGCTTACCATTCTTATCCATTAAATAAATTATAGATTGGTGATCAACCGTGTAAAATTCTTTAGATTCACCCGAATTTTCATTTATGCGAAATGCAACCTTATAATTTTTTGCCGCAGTTTTTACATCTTCTAAGCTGCCGGTAAGGCCAATCATATTTTTTGGGAAGCTTTCAGTTGACAAATATTCTTTAAGTTTTGCGGGTGTGTCGCGCGCGGGATCAAGGCTAATAAGAATTGGTTTAATGCTGTCTTTTAAAGGCTTATTTTGCGCTTCAAGCTCATTTAAAGTTACGCCCAATAAATTAAGCGTATTTGGGCAAATATCAGGGCACCAAGAATATCCAAAATATATAAGACTTGGGCTTCCATTAAGATTTGCTTGTGTGAATGGCTTATTATTTTGATCTATAAGATTAAATGGACCACCAATCAAAGACGACGTACGATTATTACAATCTGTATCTATTTCGGCCATAGCTTTTTGTGCGTTGTTATGACGCAATGCAAATGCTGCAAATCCAACTAGAATAAGCGCAGAAAAACCAAGTGATAAATTGCGTATTCTGTTAGGATTTTTATTATCTTGATTAATAGTCATTGATTCCTCAGTGAATTGTAATATCCTAGTTTTATATTTAATTTTGAGGTAAGTAAAATTATAAATCTTTATAAAAAAAGTTTTGATACTATTTCCCAATTTGATAAAGATGGCGAAATCGGCATTTCCAAAGACTATGGAAAGCTTAGGCTAAGAACGCTTATTACTTTGCGTTGGATGGCAATAATTGGTCAGCTTTTAACAATCTGTATTGTATATTTTTATTTTAAATATCCTTTACCTCTCACGGAATGCTTATTCATAATCGCGGCATCGGCATGGCTTAATATAATTCTTATTTTTTCGTTGGTTTCACACCGAATTTTAAAACATTTCGAAGCCGGTCTTCAATTAGGTTTTGATATAATTCAGCTTGCATTATTAATATATTTTACGGGCGGGATGACAAATCCATTTGCGATTTTACTAATTGCGCCAACTACTATTGCCGCGGCAACATTAAGGCGTGATATAGTTATTTACCTTATTCTATTAAGTTTTGCCGCGATTGCGATTTTGCATTTTTATCATTTGCCATTGCCGTGGCCAACTGAGTTTCATTTGCCAAATATGTATAAAAACGGCCTAGAGTTTGGGGTCGCAATTGGTATTTTATTTACAGCGATTTATTCCCATAAAGTTGCCCAAGAAGAAATGCGCCTTGCAGAAGCATTAATAGCAACACAAAGCATTCTTTCAAAAGAGCAAAGACTTTCGGCACTTGGTGGGCTGGCCGCCGCCGCCGCGCATGAGCTTGGGACGCCTCTAGCAACTATACAGCTTGTTTCCAAAGAGCTTTCAAGAGATGCCAAAGACGAAACTTTAAAGGAAGACATCACTCTTATTTATGATCAATCCATAAGATGCCGCGATATTCTACGAAATCTAACTTCGCACCAAGTTGAAACCGACCCAACCATAGAGCAATTACCAATCGGGCAATTATTGGAAGAAGCGGTCGCAAAGCATAATACAAATACAAATAAAGCGATTGTTTTTGACATAGAGCCCAAAAAACAAAATGATGATTTAATCGTTCGCCGTATTCCTGAAATAACCTATGGCATTGGAAACTATATTGAAAACGCCATTAGCTATGCCAATGAATTGGTTATTATTGGCTGTGAATGGGATAATAAATTTGTCAAAATAACAATAAGTGATGATGGCAGAGGCTTTGACCCCGATATTCTTCCGCGCATAGGTGAGCCGTATGTTTCCACCCGAGGGCAAGGAACTATTGATGCCCAAAAGCGTGAAGGCTTAGGGCTTGGCTTTTTTATTGCAAAAACCCTGATTGAAAGAACCGGCGGAAAAGTCGAATTTGGTAATAGACAAAGCCCTAAAACTGGTGCAATCATAAGCGTTATTTGGTCAAGGGATAATCTTGAATATAAAGCAAAGTGAGGGAAT
>CAYUCW010000073.1:0-8506 GCA_964443435.1 uncultured Caulobacteraceae bacterium
TGAATAAGCGGTATATTATAATGATTACGGAATAAATCGACAACTTGTTCAGCTTCGCCCGCCCTTAAAAGGCCGTGGTCAACAAATACGCAAGTTAATTGATCGCCAATTGCCTCATGAATAAGAACTGCGGCAACCGATGAATCGACGCCGCCTGAAAGGCCGCAAATTACTTTTGATGAGCCAACTTGGGCGCGGATTTTGGCAATCGCTTCGGCGCGGAATGCCGCCATTGACCAATCATTATGGCAACCCGCGATTTTGGTCAGAAAGTTTTTAATAAGTGCCGCACCATCAGGGGTATGAACAACTTCTGGGTGGAACATAAATGTATATTGCTTTTTTGCTTCATTGGCGGCAATCGCAAATGGCGCATTCGGGCTATGGGCTAAAACTTCAAATCCTTCAGGAAGCACGGTTACTCTATCACCATGGCTCATCCAAACTGTGTATTTATTGCCAGTTTCCCAAATACCTTCGTAAAGCGGGCTTGATTTTAAAACTTCAAGGTCGGCACGTCCGAATTCGGCGGCATGACCGCCTTCAACAACGCCGCCCAATTGTGTGACCAAAGTTTGTTGTCCATAGCAAATGCCAAGCAATGGCACGCCTGCATCAAAAGCTTCCTGTGGTGCACGAGGTGAGTTTTCACGTAAAACGCTATCAGGGCCACCAGAGAAAATAATCGCCTTAGGGGTTTGATTATTTTTTAAATATTCAGCAGCACGATTATAAGGATGTACTTCACAATAAACACCAGCTTCACGAACGCGGCGTGCAATCAATTGAGTAACTTGAGAGCCAAAATCAATAATCAAAACAGTTTCATGATTAGGTTTAGTCATTAGTTTGCCTTTTTATTTTTTCTGTAATACCACAAAATAAAAGCCGTCAGTATCAGACTTTAATGGGGTAAATTGAATTCCGTATTTAGTTTTATGAGTATGCTCTAGGATAGAAGATTGACCAATATTTGCCAAATGATCTTCGATTGGAACAATGCGGAAGCTTGGATTATCTCTAAACAATCTATCAATTGAATCATCATTTTCTTGCGGCAAAATACTGCATGTTGCATAAATCAAGAGACCGCCTTTTTTTACCAAAGGCTCACCTAATTTAAGTGCAGCTTGCTGATCTTCATTTCTTTTTTCGATATTTTGACGAGTTAAGCGCCATTTAGTATCAGGTGATCTACGCCAAGTCCCTGCACCAGTACATGGGGCATCAACCAGAACAATGTCACAAAGACCTTTTAAATCTTCGAGTTCATGTCCGCGTCTTTTGCCTCTTATATCAATATTTTTTGCGCTGGCACGTTTTACGCGCTCATAAATTGGTGCAATGCGGTTAGGATCATGATCATAAGCAATTATATTTGCTTCATTGCCTGTCATTGCCGCAAGTGCAAGTGTTTTACCCCCTGCCCCTGCGCAAACATCGGCGATAGTTTGCTCTGGTTTTGCGCCAGTTAATAAAGCAACCAATTGACTGGCTTCATCTTGAACTTCGAAAAATCCTTTTAAATAGGCAGGTTCAACCGACCAAGCGAAATTCTTACCATTCGACCAAGGAATACGAATTCCCCAAGGAGATAATTTGGTCTTTTGCGGAATTTCTGTAAGCTTTGGTGAATTAGAAATATCTTCAATAGTTTCATCAACACTTAAAAGGTCAATATTTACACGAATATCAAGCGGTGCAGGTTTAGATAATTCGGCCATTTCATTAGCACGATTGTCGCCAAATGCTTTTTCAAGTTCCGCATCAAGCCATTCTGGATAATTTCCAATAATCCATGGCGCAATATCATTCTTTATTTCACTATCAAGTGCAGCCAATTCGTCTTCACTTAATTCAGTGAATGAATGTTCATTATCAAATGCTTGATTTTTAATAGTTTCTGTCTCTAGACCAAAACCAAATTTCAAAGCACCCAAAACCCAATTTCTTGGATTATCACCACCAAGCATAAAGCTTGATAGTGCCCTAACGCGAAGTGACATAAAAACAATATCGCCGATAGCAGATCTATCTTTAGATCCTGCGAACCTGTGCTTTAAAGCCCAATCTTTTAAAGACTGTGCGGGAAGACGTTTAAATTCTTGCGAATCTTGTAAAATCTCAATTGCCGCTTGCGCGCGCGCACCATCTCTCATTAGCCACCAACTGGATAGTTAGGGGCTTCACGAGTAATCGCAACATCATGGACATGGCTTTCACGAAGTCCGGCCGAAGTAATTTTTACGAATTTTGCACGCTTATGGAAATCTGTAAGCGTTTCCGCACCAGTATATCCCATTGCAGCGCGAAGGCCGCCAATTAATTGATGTAATATTGGGGCAATTGCACCTTTATAAGGAACACGGCCTTCAATACCCTCTGGTACAAGTTTCATGCTGTCTGTTACTTCTTTCTGGAAATATCTATCGGCAGAGCCACGCGCCATTGCGCCAAGACTTCCCATTCCACGATATGATTTATAAGAGCGTCCTTGGTATAGGAATACTTCCCCTGGGGCTTCTTCGGTGCCAGCTAGTAAAGATCCAAGCATTGCAACTGATGCCCCTGCGGCAATTGCTTTTGCCAAATCGCCAGAGAATTTAATACCGCCATCGGCAATTACAGGTATATTTTGGTCATAAGCCACTGAAACCGCATCCATAATTGCGGTTAATTGCGGAACACCAACACCAGCAACAATGCGCGTTGTACAAATTGAACCTGGCCCAATGCCAATTTTAATTGAATCGGCGCCGGCATCAATAAGTGCCTTTGCGCCGTCACGAGTTGCAACATTACCCGCGATTATGCTTGCTTTATTAGAAAGCTTTTTGGCGCGTGTAACCGCATCAAGCACTAATTGCGAATGCCCATGCGCGGTGTCAATTACAACTACATCGGCACCTGCTTCTAATAATGCCTCGGTTCTTTTAAAGCCGTCTTCACCAACTGTTGAAGCGGCACCAACACGTAATCTTCCAGATTCATCTTTGCACGCCAAAGGGAAAGCTTGTGATTTTTCAATATCTTTAACAGTTACCAAGCCTACGCAATGATAATCACCGTCAACAACAATAATACGTTCAAGCTTATAACGTTTTAATAATTCTTCGGCTTCACCTTTGGCAAAACCTTCTTTAATGGTAATCAAATTTTCAGTAGTCATTACCTCATGAACTTTTTGACCATCATTAGCAAAACGAATATCGCGATTAGTTACAATGCCAACAAGCTTTCCAGATTGTTCAACAACAGGAAAGCCAGAAATGCCGCGATGCGCTTTTATTGCTTTTAATTCAGCAATCGTTGATTCTGGTGTGACCACCATTGGATTAATTACCATACCGCTCTCAAAGCGTTTAACTTCACGAACTTGATCTGCTTGAACATCAATATCAAGATTGCGGTGAATTATTCCCATTCCTCCCGCTTGAGCCATTGCAATTGCAAGCTTTGCTTCGGTTACAGTATCCATTGCCGAAGAAATAAGTGGAATGTTTAAATATATATCGTTTGCAAGGCGGGTTCTTACATCAACCGCAGCAGGCATAATATTGGAAGCACAAGGCTCTAGCAATACGTCATCAAACGTAAGAGCGTCACGGATTTGGATTCTATGGTCAAACATGAGCACCGATAAGACGATTAGGCCTTAAAAGTCAATCCTTTATTGGCAGATTTACTATTTTTTATCTAGTGCAACCAAATAAAGTTCAACACTTTCGGCACGTGAAGATTTTGGTTTAAAGTGTTTTACAGTTTTAAAAGCTTGTTTTAAACGAGTAAGCATTTGCGTTTCCGAGCCGCCTTGGAATACTTTGGCAATAAAAACACCGCCTTTATCAAGAAAGTCTATCGCAAATTCTGCGGCAGCTTCAGCAAGGGCAATTGTCTTAATATGATCTGTTGGCCTATGCCCCGATGTATTTGCCGCCATATCCGACATAATAATATTTGGCTTTTGTCCCAAAATATCTAATAGTTTTTCGGGCATATCCTTTTCAAGAAAATCGCCAACTATTAAAGTTGCGCCTTCTATATGTGGAACTTCTAAAAGATCAATGCCGACAATTTTCTTTGCGCCTTTTTGCTGGGCGATTTGAATCCAACCACCTGGTGCGAATCCTAAGTCAATAACAACTGAATCTTTATTGAAAAATTTAAATTGGTCATCAAGTTCTAAAATTTTAAATGCGGCACGAGACCTTAGCCCCATTGATTTAGCTTTTTTAACATATGGGTCATTCAACTGACGCTCTAGCCATCTAGCGGATTGTGCAGTTCTCTTTCTTGCCGTCTTAACTCTTTCGTGTTGTTGAATAATATTATTTTCAGATTTATTAAAAACTTGCCTACGCCTTTTTATTGGCTCTAAATTTTTATCATTTTCACTGTCGTCAGACATTTTTCGGCCTTTATCGCACGTTAAGTATTGCGTATTTTATTATAATTACTAATTAATGCTCAAAGGAGCAATCATTTATGACTTTAAAAACCGCTAAATATGGAATTGGGCAAATTGTAAGCCATAGACTTTTTCCATTTCGAGGCGTTATATTCGATATAGATCCAGTATTCAATTATTCAGAAGAATGGTATAGCGCAATTCCAGAAGAAATACGACCCGCTAAAGATCAGCCATTCTATCATTTATTAGCTGAGAATAGTGAAACATATTACACTGCTTATGCATCAGAGCAGAATCTAGTTCCAGATGAAACTTTTGAGCCAGTTACGCATCCTGATTTAAATGAAAAATTTCTAAGTTATGATTCAATTAATCATATCTACAAAATAAATAAAGTTCTAAATTAAAAAATTTAAACCAAAAAAAAGCCCATCTAAAAGATGGGCTTTCTTAATTCTATCTAGAAGTTCTTATTGAAAATCAAAAGTAACTTCTGTACGACGGTTTAATGGCTCTTTAACACCATCAGCAGTCTGAACCGCAGGTTTAGACTCACCGAAAGCTTCGCCAGTCATTAGGTCAGCAGGTACGCCTTTAGCAACCAATGCATCACGAACGATAGTTACGCGTTTTTGAGAAAGACCAATATTGTAACGTGGGTTACCAGATAAGTCAGCGTGACCTTGGATAAGAGCAGCTTTGTAATTGCATGAACGAGAAGTAATATCTTGAACTTCATTGGCAATAACAGCAGATGCAGCCTCAGTGATGTCTGATTTATCGTGATCGAAATAAACCACAAATGATTTACCATCACAAACAGCCGGTGGTGGCGGTGGTGGCGGTGGTGGCGGTGGCGGTGGTGGCGGTGGAGCTTCAACCACTGGCGGTGGCGGTGGTGGCGGAGGAGCTTCAACTACTGGAGCAGCAGGAGCAGCAAACGCATAACGAAGACCTAGGCCAACGATACCACCAGAACCGATTTCATTACCGTATGAAGCACCAAGAGCTAAAGGAGCAGTAGCAGAACCACCAGTACCATTAGTTCTATATCTTCCAGTACCATTTAATTCTAATTCATCAATATTTAGCCATTTATAAGATAAATCAGCATTTAATTGATCAGTAAGTTTCAAGCCAAGACCAGCTAATAACTGCCAAGCAAAGCCAGAATCAGTATCATTTACAGAAACTGCTGAAGTTCTTGAAAGAGCAAGAAGAGGAGAACCAAAGTTTGCTACGTCATAAGAGAAAGCTTTGCTTTTTAAACGCGCATAACCAGCACCTGCACCGATAAATGGATTAATTTTGCCATCGCGGTTGAAATCATAAAGACCATTAAGCATTGCAGTCCATACTTGAGAAGAACCACCACCAAGAGTGTGATTTTTCTTAAAGTCTGCGAACGAGTTAGCTAATTCGCCTTCAACGCGGAAACCATTTGCAAAAGAATAACCTAAAGCAGCAGATCCACCAAGACCACCTTCACCTTTTGCAGCATTACCGATTGCATAAGGAGACTGACCAACGCCAGTTGGATTTGCAGGAGTTTCAAAATCAACGCCGCCGTCAAGTGAATAACCTAAGTTAGCACTTCCGTACCAACCTTGAGCAGATGCTAAGCTAGGTGCTATAGCAACCATTGCTAATGCAGAAGCACTGAGCCAAATTTTTTTCATGGGTATTTCCCTCTAAATAAACAAACATGTGGGCACGCCCACGAAAACAAACGCATATACGCTTATCAAAGACATAAATAGCTTAAACTAATAATTGGTCAACTATTTTATTTACATGAATTCAGTATTTTATACGTTTTTTGCAGAAAAACAAATTAATGTTGCAATTGCGTCACAAGACAACATGCACATTGTTAAATTAATTTATTATAAATGTAATTGTAAAAAAATTCAAATATAACTCTATATATTTTTAACTGCTTGTTTTTCTTTATAAAAAAAAACTTATATAGATTTTAAATTTCAGAATTGACATTTATGGTGGGCCGAGTGGGACTCGAACCCACGACCACTCGATTAAAAGTCGGGTGCTCTACCACTGAGCTACCGGCCCATCATTTTGTCAACAATGTTGTGAGCGTCGATTTAACGATTGTTTTCAATTCGTCAATTGTTCAACACACTAAAAACTTGAAAATCATGTAAAAAATACATTAAAAACCCATATTTTACAAGGCTTTTAATCTACTGCATTTAAAAAGCTTTAATTTTTATAAAACTCGATTTATTTATTCTATGTTCATCTTAAAGATTGTAAAATTATAAGAACTTATATAGGCATAAATTATGAAGAATAAAATCAATCTTAAAAGCAATTTCGCAATTTTATTATTGCTATTAAACATAAGTGCTTGTGCGTCCACAAAAACGACAAAAACAATAAAGCCTGAGAAAGAAGAATCGGTAATATCAAGCGCTGCTTCTCAGCCTTTTAAAGATTTTGGCTTTATGAAGAAAAACGTTCCTCCGATTCTTTCGCAAATCACTGATCCTTACGCTATGCCAGAAGGCGCGGATTGTGCTTGGATTAAATATCAAGTCACTGAACTAGATAATGTTTTAGGGCCCGATGCCTATCGTGGTAGCACTTTTGACGACAGTAGCATGAGTGAAAAAGGTGAAAAAGCTATCAAAGGCGCCGCAAAAGACGCGGTAAAAGGTGCTTTTTCCGACCTTATTCCAGGACGCGGTTATGTACGTAAGCTTTCTGGCGCAGAAAAAGCTGATAAAGCTTATAGTAATGCCGTTAATCTAGGAAACATAAGACGCGGCTTCTTAAAAGGCGTATCACATACAAAAAATTGCAATTAATTTTTTTTCGCCCATTTCGCCCTGCATTCATTTAATAAATCATTGAAATAATTTTCATCGATAGATTTTCGAATTTCTTGCATCATTGCTTGATAAAAAGCGATATTATGCCAAGAAAGCAAGGTTTGCCCAAGAATTTCCCCACATTTAAATAAATGATGGATATAGGCTTTTGAATAATCATTACTTGCTTCTGAAATAACCTTAGAATCAATGGGGCTTAGATCTTCTGCAAATTTTGCATTTTTAATATTTATAGGGCCATCCCAAGTCCATGCCTGACCATGCCTTCCCGCTCGTGTTGGAAGTACACAGTCAAACATATCAATTCCTCTTGCTACGGATTCTATAATATCAATTGGCTTTCCTACACCCATTAAATATCTTGGACTTTTGACAGGAACATGCGGCAAAGTAACATCAAGGGTTTGGCACATTAATTCATGACCCTCGCCCACCGCAAGGCCACCAATAGCATAACCATCAAAACCAATATCAATTAATGATTTTGCGCTTTTTTCTCTAAGGTCAGGAAATACAGAACCTTGTATAATGCCAAACAAAGCTTGGAATTTTCTTTCACCAAATGCATCTTTACAGCGCTTGCCCCATCTTACCGATAAATCCAATGATTCTTCAGCTTCTTTATGCGTTGAACCAAAATTAGTACATTCATCAAGTTGCATAATAATATCAGACTGAATCAGATCGGCTTGCAACTCCATACATCTTTCAGGTGATAAAAAATGACGAGAGCCATCAATATGAGACGCGAACTCAACACCCTGCTCAGTTAGTTTTCTAAGTCCCGATAATGACCAAACTTGAAAGCCACCTGAATCGGTTAAAACAGGCTTATCCCAGCGCATAAATTCATGCACACCGCCAAGACGTTTTAAACGCTCACCCGTCGGCCTAAGCATTAAATGATAAGTATTAGCCAATATGATATCCGCGCCCGTAGATTTAACCTGTGGCATAGTCATGGCTTTAACAGTTGCCGCAGTCCCGACTGGCATAAATGCAGGTGTTCTTATGTCACCCCTTGGGGTTTTCAAAACGCCTAAACGTGCCTTATCAGCAGTTTTTTTAATTTCAAATTCAAAAGCCAAAATTTACCTACTTGTATTATACCAAAGCCCTGCATCACCATATGAAAAGAAACGATAATTATTTTCTATCGCGTGCTTGTATGCTGCTTTAACCGTATCCATTCCAGAAAAAGCACCCATTAACATTAAAAGGCTCGATTTAGGAAGGTGGA
>CAYUCW010000074.1:0-4817 GCA_964443435.1 uncultured Caulobacteraceae bacterium
TTAATGGACGGGCAATAGATGTTCCAAGAAGATATACGCCTTCATAAACTGTATTGGCGCGGAACATTGGGAAAACGAAATCTTTTACAAATTCTTCGCGTAAATCATCAATGAAAATATGTTCTGGCTTAACACCCATAGCCAATGCTTTGGCGCGTGCCGGTTCAATTTCTTCACCTTGACCTAAATCGGCGGTAAAAGTAACCACTTCGCAATTATAAGTCTCTTGAAGCCATTTCAAAATAATAGAAGTATCAAGGCCGCCAGAATAGGCAAGAACAACGCGATTGATTTTTTCTTTAGTCATAATTTACTTTCCAAAATTTTCAAAACCGCAATAGCTTAATACAAAGGTTTTGTTAAGTGGAAATAATTATTAATTCAGCATCTCTAAGCATTAATATAGTTTTGTATGAAAGGCGGAATTTCTATTTTATGTTTTCAAATAATAAAACTACCAACAGCCATTATACTTGCCATCTACTTGATTTTGATTAATTTTATCATTTAAGTTGGCTTTGGATTTAGCTTCATCTTGCGCAGTTTTTTCGAATCTTCCGCTTGCTATAGAAAGGCTTATTTTGGCCTTATCAAGATAGGTTTTCTCTGAATATAATGATTGGCAAGCTTCATAGCGATTTGTGTTTTGCAAAGCTCTTTCACGAAATCTATGGGCTTGATACATATTTTCATTGAATTCTTTTACATATTGTTCACGTGTAGAAAAATCTTTTAAAAACTTTTCATAGACTTCAGCGCAATTTTCTTGATACTTTTTATCTTGAGTATTTTTTATTTCTATAAGTTCCGCTTGAAATTTTTTGGCGCTTTGTGCTTCTTGAGTATTGGAAGATTTCGAAACAATAATATCAAGACTATTTATGGCAATTATATTATAGACATTTATTTTTGCATGATTGATACAAAATGAATTACTTTCTTCGCTAATGAGTTTTTTAATATTAATCATTGCATCTTTTAGATTTTTATTTGCCTCTTCTATGGTTTGCGCGTGTGCGCTTCCAATATTTTGGGAAAATAAAGCGATAATTAAAACAAGAATTTTATACATTGGTTTCATTTCATAATCTTAGTATAAAATTACAAAAATCAAAATATTTTTTTATGTTAAAGGCTTAATAATATTTTCAAGCCGATAGGATTTAAATATTAAAACTGCGAATGCCAATTACGTAATATCTCAAGCTTTAATGGGTTTAATTCCGAAAAGCTTAAGAAATCTATTATGCCCCTGTCGGGGGTTGCCCATTTTACTAGATTGCTTTCGTCTTTAAACTCAAAGCCTTCTGTAGAGATTTTTTTTGCGCCCCTATGAAGAATTATTTCAAAAACATCTTTTGGGAAAAGGCGGAATGTTATGCAATCAATACCATTTTTTACAAAATTTGGAGCATTCCATTTTATATTAGTTTCAAGCTCGGGGTTAAGGCTTAGAATTTCATTATAAATATTAATAATTTTTGACTTATGGGCATGCGTTAAATTGGCAAAATATTCAGCCATAATTTCTTCAGGCGTTAGTTTTTTTTCGGAATTTTGGGTCATTATTTACTTTCATAGATTCACAATATTTTAAAACTACGTTCTTTTATTGTGAATAAGAAGGCATTAGTCATTATTCATGACAAGTATAAATATTTTAATTGATTATTACACTAAGACCTGAGTCCCAAGTTCCACAACCCTTCCTGATGGAATATGGAAGAAGTCGGTGGCATTGGTCGCATTGCGTGACAGATAAATATATAATTTATCTTGCCATAATGGCATTCCCGAATGGGCACTGGCGATAATCGTGCGGTGGCCCAAGAAGAAGCTGGTTGACATAATATCAAACTTCAAGCCTTGCTTGCGGCAAAGTGTAAGCGCCTTAGGGATATTAGGGCTTTCCATAAATCCATATCGTACCAATACTTTTTTCACATTTGGTGCGATTTCCGATATTTCTAATCTATCGGATTCTTTGACCCTTGGTGATTCTGCGGTAATAACACTTAGGATTGCGATATGCTCATGCAAGACTTTATTGTGTTTGAGGTTATGCATTAATGCAACTGGTGCAAGATCTGCGTCCGAAGTCAAGAAAATTGCCGTACCTGAAACTTTATGAACTGGATGCGCGGCAAGATTATCAAGCAAAGTCTTAAGCGGTATAGACTCGCGGCGGGTTTTATCCGAAAGTATTTTAGAACCGGTTGTCCAAGTCCACATAATTATCACTAGTGCGGCACCAAGAACTAATGGCATCCATGCGCCATGCGGAATTTTAGGAATTTGCGAACCTACAAAAATAAGGTCTAAAATAACTACTGGCACAAGAAGCAATGCGGCTTGGAAAGTTTTCCATTTCCAAAGTTTTATAACAACTGGTGCTGCAAGTAGCGTATCCATAAGCATAGCGCCTGTAATTGCGATACCATAAGCAGATGTAAGAGCCGATGAAGTTTGGAATGCAAATACAAGAATTAAAACGCCAACCAATAAAAGCGTATTAATCTGTGGCACATAAATCTGTCCAGCTTGGGTTTCAGAAGTTCTTTTAATAACCATACGCGGCAATAGTCCAAGCTGAACCGCTTGCTGAGTAAGTGAGAAAGCGCCCGTAATAACTGCTTGTGATGCGATAACTGCTGAGAAAATAGCAAGTATCATAACTGGCCAGAATGCATAATCTGGTACCATCATCCAAAATGGATTAATTTTCGCCTCTGGATGCGCAATAACAAATGAACCTTGACCAAGATAATTAATTGCAAGGCACGGGAATACTAAGATAAACCAAGCCGCTCTGATTGGGCCTTTACCAAAATGACCCATATCAGCATATAAAGCTTCGGCACCGGTTACCGCAAGGAATACAGAACCTAAGACTATAAGGGCAATTCCGCCATTATTAATCATGAATTTAATTGCAAACCACGGATTAAGTGAATTTAAGATTCTTACACTCGGGTCGTCAAAAATATGCAAGCAACCAAGCCAAGCAAGAGTTAAAAACCAAATTGCAGTAATTGGTCCAAACCAAGCGGCAATCGCCTGTGTTCCCTTAGATTGAACAAGGAATAATAATACCAAAATAACAACAGAAATAGGCACAACATATTGTGCCATTGCCATACCAATCCCTGGCGCTTCTTTTAAGCCCTCGATTGCACCAAGTACTGAGATGGCAGGGGTGATAATCCCATCGCCATAAAAAAAGGCCGCGCCAATGACGCCGCCCAGGAATATAAGTCTTGATGGTTTTCCCATTGCGCGTTGTGCCAAAGACATAAGTGCAAGCGTACCGCCTTCGCCCTTATTGTCTGCACGCATTAAAAATATAACATATTTAAGCGTTACAATTATTATAAGCGCCCAAATAATAAGTGATACAATGCCAATTACTGAATCTTCAAGTCCAAGACCTGGGTTTGCATGGTGCAAAGTTTCGCGCATTGCGTAAAAGGGACTTGTGCCTATATCACCAAAGACTACACCAACAGATCCAAGTGCCAAAAGGAAAAATGCCTTATTTCCATGACCGTGACCATGGCCATTATCGCCATGTCCATTATTGCCAGAATCTTGTGGAGCTTCGGTCACAGTGTGACCATTTGAATTAGAGTCTTGTGATGCCACTTGGGCCCCCCAGAATTAGCACTTACATTGCATTTCAATAGTGCGCTTGCCGATACTATTTTTATTAAACAGGTTCAATCATAATAAGCATATTCAATAAAATTAATAGAGAATTAAGCAAAAATAAAGACAAATTACAAAAATTGCTAGTTAATTATATAGTTTTACTATAATTCTTGCTAAGTAAATAAAAGGAAATATTCATGTCGCGACTTAAGGCTTTAATCACTGGCGCATCGGCTGGAATTGGCAAAGATTTTGCATTTTTACTTGCAGAGCGTGGGTATGATTTAATATTAATTGCAAGGCGTGAAGAAAAATTACAAGATATCGCAAAAGCCATTGATGAAAAATATGGTGCCCAAACGCATATTATTGTCAAAGATCTTGAACTTAAGCAATCTTATGATGAAATTATAAGCGAAATAAAATCTAATGGTTTTGAAATTTCTTATTTAGTGAATAATGCTGGCTATGGCTTACCTGGGACATTTTCTAATACTTCTTGGGACGCGCAATCAAAGTTTCTAGAGATTATGCTTAATGGACCAACCAAGCTTTGTCATGAATTTGTGCCTTTAATGCAAAAACAAGGTTTTGGGCGCGTAATTAATATTGCCTCACTTGCAGGGATTGTTCCTTCTACCGCGGGGCATACTTTATATGGTGCTGTAAAAGCCTATCTTATAAAAATGTCGCAAAGTCTTAATCAAGAATGTTTGGGGACAGGGGTGAATGTAACTGCATTATGCCCAGGCTTCACTTATACAGAATTTCATGATGTGAATGGCACACGAGAGCAAATGAAATCTATGCCAAAATTCTTATGGCAAGATTCTTATTCTGTTGTTTTGGAAGGCTTTAATTCGTGCGAAGCAAATAAATGCATTAATGTTACCGGAAGATTTAATAAATTTATTGCGGTTATGTCTAAAATATTACCAGATAATATGGCGCTTGGTTTGGTAAAATCCCAAACTTCAAAATATAGACGATTAGAATAAAAAAAAGAGGGCTAAGCCCTCTTTGATTTAATATTAGCGGCAATTACTGCAGGTGCCAATTTTAGCGCCAGATCTTGCAGAAGAATATCCTTTTGCATAAGTTCCGCCATAATTATGACCCGCAGCGCCAGTGTAAGATGATCTCCAGTTTGAATTATATGAACCAGATTT
>CAYUCW010000074.1:4917-8033 GCA_964443435.1 uncultured Caulobacteraceae bacterium
TGACCGCCTGAAATAGGTCCTTTATTTGGGCCAGGGTTATAACCACCATGAGTTGGTCCACCAGAATTACCGCCGTGACCGCCACCATTGCCTTTGCCGCCGCCATGACCACCACCGTGACCACCACCGTGACCACCTTTACCGCCGCCATTGCCTTTATGGCCTGGGGCAATAAGTGGCGTAGGGGATCTTTGCGCAACACCAGAGAATGAAGTGCCGCCACCAATATAATAGCTTCCGCCAGTATTATAACCTGTTTGAGTATTGAAGCCTGAACCTGAATTTATGCCTTCAAAGAAGAATGAAGATGGAATTCCATCAATTGGCATGCTTGTATATTGAGGTGCATAAACTGGCGCCGAATAAACAGGCGCAGGGTAGGCATTTGTAGAATAGCCATTGCTTGAATAAGTATTAGAGCTATAGCTAGAAGTCACAGGTGCATATTGTGGCGCTATGAATTGTGGTGCAACCATATTAGGCGCAGCATAGGCTTGCTGTGGTGCAGGAATATAAACTGGAACGCTCGGCTGTGTATTGCCAAAAGCAACATCATTTGAATATTCTGAATAGGTAGATTGCATCATTACTGGTGCTTCTGAATAAACAGTGCCCGATGAATAGCTTGGAGCAGATGAATATACAGCACCCGAAGAATACGCATCGCTTGATGAATAAATATTACCTGATGAATAAACAGTGCCATTTGAATAGGCAGGCGCTGAACTAAATGAAGTTCCAGTCACATAAGCAGGTGCTACTCCATATGAAGCCATATTATTTTCATATTGTGGATTAGAAACTACCCAATTACCATCGCATTTTACCATTTGCACAATTTGCGTTTGGCAAGGCGCAGCAGTTGGCGCACTAACCATTGTCGCTTGATATGGTATAGCTTGGTATGAAGAATCTTGATAAGAAGAAGACTGATAAATGCCAGAATTCTGAGCATAAACAGGTGCAGAAGATTTAATTTCTAAGCCATTGGTAACTTTAAAAGCACCTTCGCAATTGCCATTATTATTTGATAAAAGGCAAGCATCTTGAGAATTATGTGGTCCTGCTATCGCATTTGAAGCACCAGATAATAATGCAATTACGCCAATTGACGAACCTAATAATAATGTTTTTATCATTTAAAACCCCTTAAACGACGCAATTTGATGTTTTTCAAAAGGCGCGCAAATTTAATTAACGAAGTATTAATACTTGGAAAAAGGGTAAGTTTTCAAGCTTGTTCACTTAAATAGGGAATTAATATCTAAATATATATTTTATAAAGAAAACTGCCCCAAATTGGGGCGAAGTATGGTTAATTATTTGGTTTTATTTGTATTTCTTAAATGGAGCATTGCGGCTTTTACTTCTTCAAGTGTGCCAATTATCCAATAAGCTTCATAAACTTTATTTCCCGTAAATCCATTTCTTTCTCTATAGACAAGGCTTATTTTACTATTGGTTTTTAATCGCCATCTGGCATAAGTATAACCATTTAAGTCACCATAAAAACCTATTGCGGACATATTGTCATTTGTTGATATTATCACGGGATTTGGGGTTTCATCTGATGAATCAGGGGTAGTAATTTTCACAAATTTATTATCAGGAGTTAGAATATTAAATTCTGTAAAATAAGTTGGCGTATGAATAGTTAGTGCTTCTACTACCGCGCTTTTATATTGATTAGGTGTGAAATAGCTTATTTTAATTTTTGCAATATTCGGGAATTGCTTATCTTCAAAGCTTACGTTTTGGCTATAAATTGTATCCGATAATCTTACTTTATTATCGGTTCTTGATTTGCCAAAATTAGGAATTACGCACTCTTGTTTTGGGCGCATCCAATAAGCCATTTGTGTAGTAATATTATAACCATTTGGACTAATATCGGCATTAATTCGTCTAGAAGTGCTGCGCTTTTTGAAATTTTTTTCGTCGCGGCCTGCACCTGCTTGAGTAGGATTATTACATTCAAATCTATCATTATAAGCAATCGCGCCTTGTAATAATCGTCCATGATCATTCTTATCTATATATTCAACGCCGCGATAAATCATGGATGTAAATGCACCTGAATGATTAGGAGCGCTATACATTTTTAATTCATCGTCATTAATTGACCTATTAAAATAAATAGGCTTATTTTGGGGAATATTATTAACTGGTTCGGCGACAGCTATAAAGGGTATAAGGAAAAATATTATAGAAAGAAATTTTTTCATAGATATTTGGATAACATAGAATCTAATAAACTAAAATCATCAAAAATATCAATCGCGCCAGCATTTAATAATTTTGCTTTTTGCTCTGTATAGTGTCGGCCTTTTTGAATATGACTTCCGCCTAAAAAGCCAATCGTTCTTATTCCTGCGGTAGTCGCGGCAATCATGCCAGCTTCTGAATCTTCAATTGCAAGGCAGTTTTTAGGTTCTATACCCATATTTTTGGCGGCAAATAAATATACATCTGGCGCAGGCTTAGGCTTTGATACTTGGCTTGCGGAAAATACATTATCACCAAAAAAACTAATTAAATTAGTGGTGTGCAAATTCTCTTTTAAATTATCAAGACGTGTTGTTGAGGCCACACATATCGGAAGCGTGATTGTTTCCAATGCCGCACGCACATTTTTAATCTCGCTAAGATCTGTGGCAAAGCTATCATGCATATCTTTGATTTGTTGGCTTATAAATTCTTGGCTTAATTCTTGGCCGATTTTCTCACCAATATATTGCCAGAAAAATTTACTCGGAAGGCCTGTGAATTTTTCGCAAACTTCCTCGGTAGATATATTAAATCCAAGTTTTTTCGCGGCACTTGCTTCATGCCTTGATGCTAAAATCTCACTATCGATTAATACACCATCGCAGTCAAAAATAATTAATTGTATAGAGTTTTGCAAAATATAGCTTTCAATTGACTATTGTTTTTAATGGCTAAAAATCATAGGCAATGCCTTTTTTTTCCCAATCACCAAAGCGTGTTGGTTCTGAAAATTTAGAGCCGCCAATTTCTTTTGGTAGTGCTTCAGCTTTTAAAGCATTTCTTCTTTCTTCGGCTTCCTTTAGGGCGCGTTTCGCCGCTTCACTAAGGATTTTTGGTTCGGGAATCTC
>CAYUCW010000075.1:0-3347 GCA_964443435.1 uncultured Caulobacteraceae bacterium
AACTCAGTTCTTAAAACAAGGCCGCGAACTTTTTCGACATTACATTCAATCTCATCTGGATCTGAAGTAAGGCGGATATTTTTTGCTACACTGCCACGTTTCAAAGTAACGCCGCCAGAGCCTTTAACTTTCAGGTCTTTAATAAGCGTTACATTATCGCCATCTTTAAGAATATTACCATTTGAATCTTTTACAATTATTTCGTCTTCGTCTGACATTTTTAACCTTTGCTTTAGTGTTGAATTCTGTCTGGCTCAGCTTTTGTAAATTTCAGAGCCAAAATTATTGAGATTACTACAAGTATAGATGACAATAAAAACGCTGCACCTGGGAAATGAATACTTGTTTCATGTGATATAAAGTATGAAAAAATATTAGTAAAAATTAATGGCCCAATTATGCTTGTAAATGCTTGAGAAGCACCAAGCGCGCCTTGTAAACGGCCTTGTTCTGAAGGTGAAACTTTCGAAGTTAAATAAGTTTGCACTGACGCGCCATAAACGCCCCAAAACGCAGCTATTACTACTGTTAATATAATCTGATATTCTTGTTGCACAATTGAATATCCAAAAAACGCAAGCGCACCGCTAGTAAGGCCAAAGAATAAAGCTTTCTTCTCACCTAATTTTTTAATAATTATGCGCATAAGGCCGCCTTGAACAATTGCGCTTAAAACGCCAACAAGTCCCATCATTAAGCCAGATTCTTTTTGTGTCCAACCAAACTTATGAAGGGCAAATAGTACAAAAGTAGATGGCAATACAACATGGGCAAGATCGTTTAAGAATTTTATAATTGCGAAGCCACGAATTTCTTTATTGTCTTTAAAAAACTGAAATGATGCAATCGGGTTGGCCTTACTCCATGAAAATTCCTTACGGTTTTCAGGCTTTAATGATTCTTTTAATGCAATTAATCCATAAAAGGATGTCAGAATAGATATACCGCCCGCAACATATAATGGAAGTCTGATTGAAATATCGCCTAATATTCCGCCAATTGCTGGGCCAATAATAAAACCTAGTCCAAATGCCGCACCTAATTGGCCAAATTTAACGGCTCTATCCTTAGGCTCTTCGGTATCGGCAATGTAAGAATATGCGGCAGAAATGCTTCCACTCATTACGCCTGCAAATATTCTTGCAAACCAAAGGAACCATAAATTTGGTGCAAATGCCGCAAGCATATATGCTATGCCTTGACCAAAATTTGAAATAAAGAATATTGGCTTACGCCCAAACTTATCCGATAAAGCGCCCATAATTGGCATTGAAAAAAACTGTGCCAACGCCCAAGAGCTTCCAATCCAGCCCATAATGATTGCCGAATCTGCGACAATTCCGCCTGCAAGCTGATTTACAAGATTAGGAAGAATTGGAATTAATATTCCAATTGATAGCATATCAAGGGCAACAGTTAAAAATACAAATAAGAAGCCAGATTTTTTTGCTTTGATTTCGTTCATTTAAAGGCTTTGCCAAGCATTTGCCGAAAAATCAAGTAAAAATGGTTTAAAATATAAAAGCAGGATTGCTAATATAATTACTTGACAATATTTAATTTCTGCTGCAAAGGGGCGCATCGCTGAATGCGAAAATTGCGCAATGCCTGCGTGAATGGGTTTTAAATTTAAAATGTTAAAATTTAAAAATAACCCTAAGGCGCGCTTAAATCCTCCCGATTGATCGGCACTTTATCCCACGCTCTAGTGCCAAATTAAACTATGCGTGGGCAAGTGCGACTGTTTCTCACTTTGCGTGTGCAATAATGCGCGCTTGAGAAGTGCGTCGTAAAGAGAAAAAATGACTGAATTCAACAGCTTAGGACTTCACAATTCACTATTGAAAATCCTAGAAAAGAAAAATTATACAAATCCAACCCCGATTCAAGAAAATGCAATTCCAAAAATTCTTGCAGGCGGCGACTTATTAGGTATCGCGCAAACCGGTACTGGTAAAACTGCGGCATTCGCACTTCCGATTTTAACAAAGCTAATTAACGAAAATATCGAGCCTGTTAAACGTGGTTGCCGCGCTATTGTTCTTGCGCCAACCCGTGAGCTTTGCCAACAAATTTACGAAAGTTTCGTGGCTTATTCACAAGGCACTCATATGCGTATTGTTGCGCTTTATGGCGGTGTTGCGCACAAACCACAAATTAACGCACTTATTCGCGGTGTTGATGTTTTGGTTGCGACCCCGGGCCGTCTTAAAGATCACATGGATGAAGGCAATGTAAGACTAAATAATACTAATATACTTGTATTAGACGAAGTTGACCAAATGCTTGACCTTGGCTTTATTGGTGCAATTCGCGCACTTGTTAAAAAGCTTCCCGAAAATCGTCAGAATTTATTCTTTTCTGCTACTATGCCAAAAGAAATTCAACGCTTCGCTGATGAATTGCTTGATAATCCACAACGTGTAGAAGTTGCGGCGGTTTCAACTGCCCAAGAATTAGTTGAACAAAGCATCTGCCTTGTTGAAGCTGGTAAAAAGCGTTCTTTGGTTGTTGATTTATTCGAAAGCAAAGACCTTTCAAGAGTTATGATTTTTACACGTACAAAGCATGGCGCTGATAAAATTGCAAAACACATGGAGCATTTTGGTATTCGCAATGTGATTGTTCATGGCGGCAAAAACCAAAATCAACGTTCTAAATCAATGGAATTATTCAAAGCGGGCCGTGTTCGTGCCTTAGTTGCAACCGATGTTGCGGCACGTGGTATTGATATTAAAGACGTAAGCCATGTTATAAATTATGACATGCCGGTTACACCAGAAAGCTACGTTCACCGTATTGGTAGAACGGCTCGTGGTGGAAAATCTGGTCATTCGATTTCAATCTGTACTAATCAAGAATTAAATCTATTAAGAGCAATTGAAAGATTGATTAAACAATCTATCCCGCAAGTTGATAGACGTAATGACCCAACACTTATTAATGATAAGTCAGTAGCGCTTCCAGATCTTCCAGAAGAATCACGTAGCCGTGATAGAGACTCAAGAGATGGCAGAGGTCGTTCAGACAGAGGTTCATCAAGATTTGGTTCGGACCGTGGTTCGGATCGTGGTCGTTCAAGAGATCGTGATGGCGATAGAAGACCAGCGCGTCAAAGAGATGAAGCGCGTGAGCCTAATTTCGATTATTCAGATGATTTTATTTTTAATGCTGACTCTAGCCCATGGGAACTTGTAAAACAAAATGTTCCTGAAGGAATTGAAGTTGTTTCTCAAATGCCACGTCGTGAGCGTAAGCCAAGAAGCGAAGTTAGCAATGAAGCGCCTCGCGAATATACCCCTAGAGAAAAACCAAGAAGCGAACGTTCTTTTGACGATAAACCTCGT
>CAYUCW010000075.1:3447-7905 GCA_964443435.1 uncultured Caulobacteraceae bacterium
CGGTGATCGTCCACGTTCTGACCGTCCGCAATCTGATAGACCAAGAAGTGAAAGACCTTTTGATCGTCCAAGAGGCGATAGCGCAAGAAGTGAAGTTTCGAGAAGCGACAGGCCAAGAGGCGAACGTTCTTTTGGTGATAAACCAAAACGTAATTTTGATAAACCAAGATCAGATCGCGGTTCTTTTAATACAAGACCGAAACGCGAACTTGTTTAATTCATTTTAAATTCAAATTTTCTAAACCCTGCGAGTTAATCGCAGGGTTTTTTATTAATATCAGTATTAAAGCTTGAAGGTTGCCGCGCCCTTTGCTAGCCACAAATCATACAGATCCAAAGGAAACAAATATGTCGGTTGATGATAATACCGTTCGTAAAATTGCAAAGCTTGCACGCATCGCAATCGAAGAAGATAAAGTGCCAAACTTGGCATCAGAACTTAATGGCATTTTAGGCTGGATTGAAATGCTTAATGAAGTTGATGTTGAGGGCGTGGAGCCAATGACGTCTGCGGTTTCAATAACGCTTCCTATGCGCAAAGATGAAGTGACGGATGGCGATAAGCAAGATGCAATTCTTAAAAATGCACCTAAGTCAGATTCTGGCTTTTTTGTTGTTCCAAAATCGGTTGAATAGGTGATTTATGACTTTAGCAAAACTAACAATTGAAAAAGCTATTGAAGGTCTTAATAATAAAGACTTTACCTCACTTGAGCTTACTGATGCAGTATTAGGGCAAATCGATAGCCTAAATCCAAAACTAAATGCCTATGTAGCGGTCACCCATGATATTGCGCGTGATATGGCAAAAGCATCTGATGCACGTCGTGCCAAAGGTGAAATTGGCGCACTTGAAGGTGTTCCGCTTGGTATTAAAGATTTATTCGCCACCAAAGGTGTTCGCACTACGGCATGTTCCAAAATTCTTGGTGATTTTAAACCTGAATATGAAAGCACGGTTTCAAGCAATTTATGGCGCGATGGCGCGGTTATGCTTGGAAAGCTTAATCTTGATGAATTCGCTATGGGTTCATCAAATGAGACTTCGGCATTTGGCAATGTTATTAATCCATGGAAAGCTACAGGCTCTGATAAGGATTTAACCCCTGGTGGTTCATCTGGTGGCTCTGCTGCTGCGGTGGCGGCTGATATGTGTCTTGGCGCAACGGCGACGGATACGGGCGGCTCTATTCGTCAACCTGCGGCATTTACCGGTACAGTTGGTATAAAGCCAACTTATGGCAGATGTTCGCGATGGGGCATTGTTGCTTTTGCAAGCTCACTTGATCAAGCGGGCCCGATTTGTAAATCTGTAACTGATACCGCGATTTTGCTCAAATCAATGGCGGGCTATGATGTTAAAGATTCTACTTCTTTAAACTTACCTGTTCCTAATTTTGCGGCGGCAGTTGCCAAAGGCGTTAAAGGTCTTAAAATTGGTGTTCCTAAAGAATACCGTGTAGATGGTATGCCAGAAGAAATTGAAGCTTTATGGCAAAAAGGTATTGATTGGTTAAAAGCCGAAGGCGCGGAAATAATTGATATTTCTTTGCCGCATACAAAATATGCTTTGCCTGCTTATTATATTGTTGCGCCGGCCGAAGCCTCTTCAAATCTTGCAAGATATGATGGAATGCGTTTTGGTGCGCGTATTGATGGTATTGACCTTACTGATACTTATGAAAAAACCCGTGCCGCTGGTTTTGGTGATGAAGTAAAACGTAGAATCCTTATTGGAACTTATGTTTTATCGGCGGGATATTATGATGCATATTATCTTCGCGCCCAAAAAGTAAGGGCGAAAATTTTGGAAGATTTTAATCAAGCTTTCAAAATTTGTGATGCTATACTTACGCCAACTGCGCCATCTGCGGCATTTGCTTTGGGTGAGAAAAAGTCAGATCCTTTAGAAATGTATTTGAATGACGTGTTTACGGTAACCGCAAACCTTGCAGGGCTTCCCGCGCTTTCATTACCTGCGTCATTAGATAAAAATGGCTTACCTTTGGGCTTACAGATTATCGGCAAAGCCCTTGATGAAGAAACAATTTTTAGTGTTGCAGGTGTTATTGAAAACGCCGCCAATTTCAACGCAAAACCATTTTAGTAGGTGAATTATGACTGAAACCTCTGTTCCTGCATATACTGCATTTAAAACCGCCCGCCCTGATCAATATATCAAAGGCGTTACTGGTGATTGGGAAATTATCATTGGTATGGAAGTTCATGCGCAAGTATTAGCAAAATCAAAGCTTTTCTCTGGGGCTTCGGCGTCTTATGGCGGCGACCCAAATACCCATGTTTCTTTGGTTGATGCAGGTATGCCCGGCATGCTTCCGGTTATTAACGAAGAAGCCGTTCGCCAAGCCGTAAAAACTGGTCTTGGTTTGGGTGCAAAAATCAATCTTTGGTCACGTTTCGATAGAAAAAATTATTTTTATCCCGATTTGCCGCAAGGCTACCAAATCTCTCAGTATCTTTATCCAATCGTAGGTGAGGGGACTTTAGAAGTCGCTTCCGAAGATGGGTCAACTATTTCGGTAGGTATTGAACGTATCCACCTTGAGCAAGACGCAGGTAAATCAGTACATGATCTAGATCCGCAATCGACATATGTGGATTTAAACCGCTCTGGCTGTGCATTAATGGAAATTGTGTCAAAACCAGATATTCGTTCGGCGGATGAAGCGGCAAATTATTTCAAAAATCTTCGCGCTTTAGTGCGCTATCTTGAAACTTGTGACGGCAATATGGACGAAGGCTCTATGCGTGCCGATGTTAACGTATCTGTACGCCGCCCAGGGGGGGAGCTTGGAACACGCTGCGAAATTAAAAACGTAAATTCTACAAAATTTGTGGCATTGGCGGTTAATTATGAGGCGCGTCGCCAGATTGAAATCCTTGAAGATGGCGGAGAAATCACACAAGAAACCAGACTTTTTGACGTGAAATCAGGGGTTACACGCTCTATGCGTTCTAAAGAAGATGCGCATGATTATCGCTATTTCCCAGATCCAGATTTATTACCACTTGTACTTGATGAAGCATGGGTTGAGGATATCAAAGCCAATCTCCCTGAGCTTCCGCAAGCAATGAAGCAAAGATTTATGACTGATTATGGGCTTACGGCTTATGATGCTGGGGTATTGACCGCCGATAAGGAATTTGCGGTTTTCTATGAAGAAGTCGCTAAAGGTAATGACCCTAAAATTGCCAATTCTTGGATGACGGTTGAATTATTTGGTTGGCTTAATAAAAATGGTGTTGAACTTTCAAAAAGCCCAATCAGCGCGCAAAAACTTGGTGGCCTTGTTGGTTTAATCACAGATGGCACAATTAATGGCAAAATCGCCAAAGATGTCTTTGCCAAAATGATTGAAACCGGTGATGAAGCCGCAACTATCGTAGAGCGTGACGGCCTTAAACAAACCACTGATACTGGCGCGATTGAAGCCTCAATTGACGAAATTATGGCGAAAAACCCTGAAAAAGTTCAAGAAGCAATCGAAAAGCCAAAAATGCTTGGCTGGTGGGTTGGTCAAGTTATGAAAGCAACGGGCGGCAAAGCCAATCCAGCGATTGTAAATGATATTATTAAGAAGAAACTAGGAATCTCTTAGGCAAACCACCGCCCTCGCTGCGCTCACTTAGTGGTTTGGGACATAAGGACACGAATAACTGAAAAGCGTGGTTTTCAGTTATTCGTGGCTTTTTATATAACTAAAGCCCCTTTGGGGCTTTTTTCTTGCAATTTTCGTAATTTACACATATTATGTGTAAATTGGAGATAGTAATGAATATCACACTTTCTATTGATGAAAAAATTGCCAAAGATGCGCGTGCAACGGCAAGGCTTATGGGCAAAAGCCTTAATCAAGCGGTTCGCGATTATTTGGCGCAATTAGCTAGGCAAAATGAAATCGCCGAAGATATTGAACAATTCGAAAAATCTACAAAAAATAGTGGTGGTCAATTAAAAGGCTATAAATTCAATCGCGAAGAAGCAAATACGCGTGCGTAATTTTATTGATACTAATATCTTGATTTATGCCGATGCCAATGATGAGCCGATTAAACAAGATATTGCAATTTCTATTATTCGCGAAAATTTATTGAATAATACAGGTGTAATTTCCACACAAGTACTTCAAGAATATGCCAATGTTGCGCTAACAAAATTGGGGCTTTCAATTGAAATAGTGCGTGAGAGGCTTAAATTTTATTCTAATTTTGAAATTATAAATTCATCATCTAATTTATTAATTTCCGCGATTGAAATATATGCAATGCGCAAAACATCATTTTATGATGCGCTTATTATCCAATCGGCAATTAATAGTGGTTGTGACGTTCTATTAAGCGAAGATTTGCAAACGGGCGCGGTTTTTGAAAAAACTAAGGTTGTGAATCCGTTTTAATTCACATTATTAACTTCTTTCAAGAAAAAAATTGGTTTTT
>CAYUCW010000076.1:0-7886 GCA_964443435.1 uncultured Caulobacteraceae bacterium
ATAACGTTTGACAAATAAAAAATGCAGTTGTTACAACAAAAATTATGACAAAAGTGTAATGTGTTACAACAAAGCAACTCTGCGCTAAAAATTAAGCAAAAAAAATAGAGCGATTTCTCGCTCTATTTAAATGACTTATTTTAATGTTTTCTAGAAGCGACGCGTTACGCTTACAGTCGCAGTTGTACCAATTACATCATACTGAGAAGCAAGAGGTATATTACCTAAGCGACCAAAGTGGCTTGATGTAGATATTGAAGGTGCATCTTCATTAAATAGATTTGAAACCGCACCAATAATTGTCCAGTTATCGCTTCTATATCTAACTGAGAAATCATGAGTGATGGTAGTTTCGGCATCACGTTTATAATTCACAGTAGTTAAACCGTTGTAAGCATAATAGCTTCCTGGAGGTGCAGATGCAGTATCAGATAAGTAAAGTCTTGAGTTAGAAGTTTTACCTATAGCATTGATTGTCCATGCATAAGTCCAGTCTTGTCTTTCAAATCTTAATTGAGTTTGAGAGTTGTAAACTGGCGCACCAACAGTACCCGCATATTCAAATAGCTCATCATCAACAGTTAGACCTTGCTTATAGCTTGTAGTCCAACGGTGTTGTGAGTCTACAATCAAGTCACCAAAAGTGAATTCTTTTCTGTAACGAGCTTTAAGGTCAACACCTTGAACTTCTACTGCTGCAACGTTGATATAAGTGTCGCCAACTGTAAGAACTTGGTTAAATCTTGGTGAAGCAGGATTTGTATCACGAGTGAATAATCCGCAGAAATAAGAAGGATTTCCAACTACGCCTGCATAACATTGACCAAGGATTGAGCCTGCACCAAATGTATCTACGGCATCAGTTACTTCAATTCTCCAGAAATCAAATCTTAGATCAAGATTAATTCCTGTTGGACGATATACAACTGAAACGATATCAGATTTTGACTCTTCTTCTTTAAGAACACCAGCGCCGCCACCTGTAATAATTGTTGCAGATTGCGAAGACTGACCAGGCATAGCACCTGCATAATCACTTGGAATACCAGCAGCATTACATCTTGTTTGTAAAGTAGTATCAGTGCTTAGACCCCAATTGATACAAGGATCAATTTGTGTTTGAGATAAGAAACCTGTTTGATTGCCAAGGAATAATTCATAAAGTGCAGGAGCACGATAAGAAGTACCAGAATTACCAATTATTGAAATTTCTGGAGTTATTCTCCAATCAAGAGTTGCTTTCCAAGTTTCATTTGAATCATATGAATCATAATCAGTATAACGATAAGCACCAGTTAAAGTTAAGTCTTCAATCATTGGCTTTTTAGCAATTAGAGGAGCCGCAAATTCAGCATAGAATTCTTTTACAGAATCTTCGCCTTTAGTTATGCCAGCACCAGTTGAGAACATGGTATTGCCTCTGCGAGATTCAACACCAGGTACATCATTAATGCTATATTCACGATAATGAACACCAAGATTTAGCTTAACATCATCAGAAGCACCAGGAACTTTAAACAAGTCACCGCTAACGTTAGCTTCGAAAATGCTTTGCTCATAAACTGTTTTACCAACATTTTCTGCTTCAAATAAATAATTTAACTCAGCCGCAGTAAAGTTACCAGCCAATACTCTTGGATCAAAGTAATTTATTGGCAAACAAGAACCGCCGTATAATGGTGTAGGGCAAGAAGCCACACCGCCAGTTACAGTTGTTAATAATGAAGCCGCAACTCTATCTGCTCTAATAGCTGTACCGCTATAAGTACCTGTACCAGAACTTGTTTGGCCATAAATGTCCCAATCACCATTCTTTAACACGCCAAATAAGCCGCTTCCAGTTTTACCTTTAACACCGGCGATAACTTGCCAAGTTTCTACAACCTGCTCGTTATTTGCAGGTCTAATAATTACTGGAACTGCGTTAGCACCAATTGGGTTATAGATATTAGTTGAAGGAATCGTTGGGAAGAATTGCGCAATTCTTTCTTGATTTGATTCACGCTTAGCATACAAACCTTCACCATAAACTTCGATACCGCCTAGAACATCAAAATCTCTTGAACCAGTAGCATACAAATTGGTTCTTTTTGAAGGAGATATGATATCTGTTTGACGCATTTTATCATTTTCATACTCAAGCTGATTAGCAATTGGCGAACCAATTACACCTGCAGGAGGGCTAAATACGCGTCTGTAACCTGGTACTCTTAGTTTTGTATTGGCCGCACCTGTAGTTGGATTAATACCAATAACAGTTGTAGTAGATGTAGGATCAACTACCCATGTACCAGCACCAGTAGCAGCAGTACCTTGAGCTGAAATTCTGTTAAATGAAACGCCAAGGCCAAAGCATTTCGGCTGACCGGTAGTAGGATCAATAAAGTCACCTGGTGCACCATCTTCGTCAAATACGTAATCTTGTTGGCAATAGTTTCTATCAGCATATTTTAAAGCTTTTTGTTCAAAATATTCAGCTGATACTAGAATGTTCCATTTATCAGCAGTTTTACCCCAAAGTGCGCCGATATTATAGTCTTCACCACCACCGCCTTTAGAAATCTGACCAGAAGCTTCAACTTCAAAACCATTCACACCTTTACGAGTAATAGCATTTACAACACCACCAACAGCGTCAGATCCATAAATCGGTGACGCACCTTCGTATAAAATTTCATATCTATCAACTGCAAGGTTTGGAAGTGTCTGTAAGTCTACAGAGCTAACTTGACCTCTGGTGCCAGAAGGAGGAAGACGACGACCATTAATAAGCGTAAGAGTTCTTTGTGAACCCAAGCTATTAAGACCTACGGTTTGAATACCGCCACCGCCTTCAACGTTGAAACCTGTGTAGAAATTGTTAATTTGGTTAGAACCAGCAGCAGCAGTTGAACTTTGAATTGCTTTAGTAGCATCAATAGTACCCGCTAATTTAACATTTTCATTCGTGATAACGTTCATTGGTGATGAAACATTGAATGGATTTTTTTTCAATCTTGACCCAGTTACAACGATAGTCTCAGAAGCCGCAGTTGCTTTCTTTGTTTCTTCTTTTTTAACTGTGTCAGTGGTTTGTGCGAACGATGATATAGGAAGTGCAACAATCATTGCGATAGTTGATACACCCAACAAAGTTTTACCCGTAAATTTAGTCAAGGCTAGCTCCTCAAATTGGTTGTGCTAATAAAAGCTGAGTTATTTGTCGTAACGTTATTTGCGAAATGTTACGTCAATTTAATGTATCTTTGAGTAGTTTTTTAGAAACCGCAATACGCAGTCGCAGCAAAAGATTAAATTTTATACATATTTATTACAAAGATACATTTGATGTAACAATTTTGCAACATTTTTAGCAAATGCATTATAAGAACATTTCTATGAATAATTTTTCCTAACAGATTTGCTTAATAATATAGACATTTAAAAATAAAATTCATATTTTGTAATAACGAACTGCTAAAATTAGTTCACAAATTTCATTTTCATTGCCAAGCTAATTTCAAAGAATATTCAATAATGTAATTAATTTTATATTGCAGGTGAGAACTAATGGTTAAAAATTTTTATAGAAATTTTATTTTTGCAAGTGCAATATGTGGCACTTTAATTTGCGGCGGTGCTTTTGCACAAGGAAGCTTTAAAAATACAATAAAGCCACTTAGCTTAAGTGAAATTTCAAAAGATTATAATGTTGTTAGTGCAAGAATAAGCCCTGATGGTAAACATATAGCGGCAATTTCAGGCATTGAAGGACAAAACCCTATTATTCGTGTCTGGGATACTTCAGATATGACTAAAGCGCCAAGGCAGTTTGGTTCTAAAACTATGCGTTTTGTAAGCCTCAGCTTTATTAAAAATGATAAACTTTTGATTACAACTGGTGAACCTTTGAAACAAGGTGCTAAGTCAGATTGGGTATTTTCATCAGTAATTTCCAATTTAGACGGTAGTAAATTTATTGAAACTGAAACCGATAAAACCCAAAGTACTCGCGATGAAGATAGAGTTTATGCAGTAGAATTATATAGTAGATTGCCATTAGATGAAGATCATATACTAATTCTTGAGCGGGCATTTAGTGGTGATAATATCTACAAAGTAAATCTAAGATCTGGATCAAAACAACGTTATTCAAGAACTGGCGATAATCAATCATTTTTATGGAATGACAGCAATGGGGTCATAAAAATTAAATCTGAATTGGATATTCCTTCAACCAATACTTATATCCAAACTTATTTTGTTAAAGACGTCGAAGGCAATTGGAAAAAAATGCCTGCTCTCACTCAGAATTTAGCCGAAAGATATAGCCTGAGTTTTTCTTATGTATCCAAAGATAGTAAAACTGTGTATGTAATTACAGATAAAGATTCTAATTACGCCACTTTACGTAAATACGATGTTGCAACCGATACTTTATCAGCGCCAATTGTTGCTAACACTGATTATTCAATTTCTTCAGCTAGCTTTGGTACTTCAAAAGATGAGTATGCTGTAAAAGAAGAAAAAGTTAGATCTTTTTGTTGGAATGGCCCAATAGTTGAATGCCAATATCTTGATGAAGTTGATGCAAGAATACAGGCAATGCTTGAAACTGCTTTACCTGGAAAAATCATTAACTTCACAGTTAAGAATGATGGAAAAGATGTTCTAGTTTCTGAACAAGCTCCCAATCAGCCAACAACCTATTATTTATTAAAAGACGAATCAAAACTAATTAGGATTGGTTCAGTTTTAGAAGGACGCGACCAAACTAATCTTGCTCCCGCAGAATGGGTTGAATACCCTGCCCGCGATGGATTGAAAATCCCTGGCGTTCTATATACCCCGTTTGGATATAATAAAGAACGTGACGGTAGAATTCCATTAGTTGTATTGCCACACGGCGGGCCATGGGCTTCTGATAATATGGACTTTGATTCTTCATACTGGCCACAAATGTTTGCAACGCGCGGCTTTGCAGTTCTTCAACCAAATTACCGTGGCTCTGAAGGATATGGACAGAAACTTTGGAAAGCTGGCGACAAAGAATGGGGCGCCAAAATGCAAGATGACAAAGATGATGGCGCAAAATGGCTTGTTGAACAAGGTATTGCAGACCCTAATCGTATGATGATGTATGGCTATTCTTATGGTGGGTTTGCGGCGGCAGCGGCGGCAGCAAGGTCAAGTACTGCGTCGGCTGGATTATATCAATGCGCAATTTCTGGGGCTCCGGCTATTAGTATTGAGCGTATTAAAAATGACTGGGGTGCAAATCGCCTGTCAAGATTATTACAAGGAAGAACTGTTGCAGGTTGGGATCCACAAGAAAATCTTGATAAAGTAAAAATCCCTTGGATGATTATTCACGGAACTTATGACCATCAAGCAGATATTTTACACTCTAATGATGCTGCAGCTACTATTAAAAGAGTAAACCCAAATGCAAAATTCAAATATGTAACAATTGATAGAATGTCGCATACTTTAACTGAAATGCTTCCAGAGCATAAAGAGCAATTAGCCGCTAATATCCTTGATTGGACGGCGAATAATTGCGGTAATATATCTGCAAGCTTTAAAGATGCAGAAGCTACTCAAATTGCTAAGAAATATGAAAAGAAATCTAAATAGCAACTTTATATATTAAGGCATTTAAAAAACAAAAATAAACCCCATAATCATTATGGGGTTTATTTATTATAAGGCTTAATTTTATTTGGTTATCTTACTTTAATATATTCTTTGGTTTGAATATTATCATTTGAATGGCTAATATTTTTAAGCGCATTAATAAGCTTATCTTCACCAATAAATACAGATAACACACTTGCCGCCTTGGCAGCTTCTACTGACCCGCCCATAAGCGCACTAAGGGCGGCAAGTGGATCCCCCGCTTCTGGATATAGGATTAAACTAACGTCTGAAGCTGGTTCAATATTAGCAAGAGTTTTGGCATGCTCAATTGCATTTCTTAAACCACCAATATTATCAACAAGCTTAATGTCTTTGGCTTGGCTTCCGGTCCAAACCCTTCCCTTTGCAATAGATTGCACGGTTTCAATAGGAAGGTTTCTGCCTTTGGCAACTTTACCAGTAAAGTCTATATAAATACGCTCCATGGCTTTATGAAACGCTTCTTTTTGCGAATTTGTCATTGGTGCACCAGACCCCATAGAAGAGACATAGGGGCCACCAACTTCAATGCTTGAAATATTTGCGCCTGTATATTTATTAAGCGTATCATTTATCGCAAACTTGCCACCAAGAACGCCAATTGAACCTGTTATAGTAGTTGGTAAAGCAAAAATTTTATCGGCATTAGTAGAAATATAATAACCACCCGAAGCCGCATAAGCACCCATTGAAACAACGACTGGCTTTTTCATGGCTTTGGCACGCTCTATTGCCGCCCAAACTTGTTCTGAACCAATTGCAGAGCCACCAGGGGAAGAAACGCGCAATACAATCGCTTTAACGCTTTTATTGTCGGTTGCTTGCCTTACTGCCTCTGCCATGGCATCAGAATTTATCATATTCTCAGATGCGAATGGATTTTGCTCATTTGGGCCAGTTTCGATTGGACCTTCTGCACCGACAAGTGCAATATTTGGCCCTGCCCCATATGCTGGCATATAATAAGAGAAATCAATTATATTGCCTTCATTTTGTCCGCCAATTTTATTTAACGCAGCTTCGATGGCTTCTTCAGGAGTGCCAAGCTTATGTACAAGTTTAAGAGTTAAAGCATCAGTTGCGGAAAAAGGCGCGGCATCAAGTGCGGTTTTTAATTTTTCAATTGCAATTCCTCTATCAAGTGAAATATCCGCTAAGTAGGAATTATAAACACTTGTAAGCATTGAAACAGTCGATTCTCTATGTGCCTCCGTATAGTCTTTTTGAGTATAAACATTGGCGGCATTTTTATATTCATAGAATTGATCAAAATCCGCTTTAATGCCAAATTTTTCAAACATTCCACCCAAGAACATAGTTTCACTTACAAGACCAGTTGCCGCAAAATCAGAACCTTTCTGAAGCCAAATTTCATCGGCCGCAGATATGCTTACAAAATTAGAAAGAATAGGATTTTCAAAGCCTTGTGCGTGGGCAATAATAAATTTTCCACTTTCTTTAAAATCCAAGAATGCTTGCCTGATTTCTTCGGCATGTGCTGGTGCAAGGCCCGCTTCAGGCGCTCTAACGATAAGACCCTTTATATTGCTATCAGTTTCAGCAGCTTCAAGTTTACGAACAATATCAACAACTGAAAGACTTCCTGAAATATTACCAAATGGCGAGTTCGGCGTAATATCTGTTAAAGGCTGCCTTAAATCTAATGAAATAATTGCGTTACTTGGTGTAACAGGTTTAGAAGAGCTTGATGCGCTCATAATAAATAATATTGGAATGATTATAAAAAATAAAATCAAACCAACGAAAACACCCGCAATTGTAAAAAGAAACTGTTTCATTTTAACCTATCTTAATTTTTTCTATGCTTTAAACTATATATAGTTAAAACAATAGGTAAATAAAAAAATTTACTGGATATAATCTGCGAAAAACTGTAATATTTAAACAAAATCATTAGTGTATTACAGCCAAAACGGCATTTCGTACTTGCGATTTTTTAAAATGCAGATTAATTCGCATCACTCGATTAATTCAGTCAATGACTTAATTAGTTTATATATTGGGGTGTAGCCAAGCGGTAAGGCACTGGTTTTTGGTACCGGCATGCGGAGGTTCGAATCCTCCCACCCCAGCCAAAACAAAACAAGCCCCTTTAGGGGCTTTTTTTGTTTTACTTGTATGAATTCGAACCGATAAGAGGTTCGACAAATCATGTATGATTTGGACGTACAGCTTGCTGTACGCCCCTCATTAAAAAAATAAATGTG
>CAYUCW010000077.1:0-7721 GCA_964443435.1 uncultured Caulobacteraceae bacterium
CTTTCTAAAGTTTAAAAATAAAATTTTCAACTTAATCAAAATATTAATTCTTTAAAAGAATACAAACTATATTTATGGTTAATGCCTTACCAACGCTAAGCTCATTAAATTATAACTATTTTATGTTAGATTAAAGCCATATAGGAAGAATTCATATGGTATGGTTTAAAATAAAGCCTAAAAATACAATAAATAATAGGCAGAGTGTAATTTTTGAAAAGCGTGAAACTGTGGTGGCAAAACTTCATAGTGTTCCTTCGCCAATTTCAGAATTGCCATTAATCCGCAATCGTCGTGGTCAAAATACAGGGCGTTATATATACCGCTAAATTAACGGTAATTTGCAAGTGACCAAATCAATTTTTTTCGCTATGCATATTTAATGCTAGAACTATTTTTATCTGTATTTGTTACTTTCTTTGTTGTAATTGATCCCCCTGGGGTTGCGCCTTTATTTGCGTCCCTTACTTCTGGACAAGATAAATATACGCAAAGAAAAACTGCGTTTAAAGCCGTTTTTATTGCCGCACTTATTTTCTTATGTTTTGCGTTTGCCGGAAAATGGCTTTTGTCAAAGCTTGGTATTTCACTTGATTCATTTAAGATTTCTGGCGGTATATTATTATTTATAATTGCAATTGAAATGCTTTTCGAAAAAAGAACAAAGCGTCGTGATGAAACCGCCGACAAAGCCGCTACCGAAGCGAAAGCAAACCCAGAACGTCACGATGATGTCGCGGTTTTCCCACTTGCAATCCCTTTACTTGCAGGGCCAGGGTCGATTGCCTCTATTATGCTTTATATTTCGCAAAGTGAAAATTTAAACGACAAAATGATAGTTTTATCAGGCGTAGGTGTTAATCTTGTTTTGTGTCTTATTGTTTTCTTGCTAGCAGGAAAAATAACCAAAATTATGGGGCCAACTCTTGCTACTGTAATTGAAAGACTTTTAGGGATAATTCTTGCTGCACTTGCCGCACAATTCGTTATAGACGGATTAAAAGGTGCTTTTTTAATTTAATAGGAATATATAATGAGCGATAATTTTGATGTAATCGTAGTAGGTGGTGGGCCTGGTGGCTATGTTGCGGCTATTCGTGCTTCTCAATTAGGATTAAAAACTGCACTTGTTGAGCGTGAGCATTTAGGCGGAATTTGCCTTAACTGGGGATGTATCCCTACAAAGGCGCTTCTTGCTTCGGCTGATGCTTATGAAAAAATTAAGCACGCGGATTCATATGGTTTATCTGTAACTGGAATGGGTTTTGATTTACAAAAAATCGTAGCGCGTTCAAGAGGCGTAGCAAAGCAAATGGCTGGCGGTATTGGTTTTCTTATGAAGAAAAACAAAATCACAGTATTTGATGCGACAGCTAAACTTAAAAAAGGCACAGACGCACCAATTGTTGTGGCGACTTCTAAAGATGGAAAAACCCAAGAATTAATCGCAAAGCATGTAATTTTGGCAACTGGCGCACGTGCAAGAACAATTGAACCTGCGGGTCTTGTCCCTGATGGCAAGTTTATCTGGACTTATAAAGAAGCTTTAGTTCCTGATACTATGCCAAAGAAATTACTTGTTATTGGCTCTGGCGCGATTGGTATTGAGTTTGCAAGCTTCTTTAGGTCTTTGGGCGCGGAAGTAACTGTGGTTGAAGCACTTGATAGAGTTATGCCGGTTGAAGATAAAGAAATCTCGGCTTTTGCAATGAAACAATTTAAAAAGCGTGGTATGAATATTCTTACTTCAGCTAGCGTTAAATCAATAAAGAAAAATGCAAATGATGTAACCGCAACCGTTGAAATTGATGGCAAAACGCAAGAAATCACTGCGGATAGAGTTATTTTGGCAATTGGTATTGTTGGCAATGTTGAAAATCTTGGTCTTGAAGATTTAGGCGTAAAAGTTGATAGAACGCACATTGTAACTGATGGCATGGGTACTACTAATGTTAAGGGTCTTTATGCAATTGGTGATGTTGCAGGTGCGCCTTGGCTTGCACACAAAGCTTCGCATGAAGGTATAATTTGCGTAGAGAAAATCAAAGGTATGCATGTTCATGCTATTGATCCACGCAAAATCCCTGGCTGTACTTATGCTACGCCGCAAGTTGCAAGTATTGGCCTTACGGAAGATGCCGCCAAAGCCGCAGGCTATGAAATCAAAGTTGGAAAATTCCCATTTGCAGGGAATGGTAAAGCGGTTGCATTGGGTGAAGCGGAAGGCATGGTTAAAACTGTATTTGACGCAAAAACTGGCGAATTATTGGGTGCACATATGGTTGGCGCCGAAGTGACCGAAATGATTCAAGGTTATGTTGTGGCTATGGGTATGGAAACAACTGAACTTCAATTAATGGAAACTGTATTCCCACATCCAACAATTTCTGAAACTATGCATGAAGCGGTACTTGATGCATATGGTCGTGCTTTGCATATTTAAGATAACATCTTAAACTATTGTAATGCGTTAAGACTTGCTAATTATGAATTTTGTGCCAAAAGGGCTAATGTCCTTTGGCGCAAATTATAAAATATTTACTGGAGCGTACTTTGTCTGATTTAATGCAAGAAGCAAAACAAGAGCTTCAACGCGAAACTGTTGAGAAAAGTGTTAAGAAAACAGCACCATTTTTTATTGGTGCGATTATTCTTGCAATTATTGGTGGCGCAGGTTTCCAATATTGGCAAAAACTTGAAAATGAAAAAATCGATAAAGCTTCGGTGAAATATTTTGGTGCATTACAAAAAATGCAAACTGGCGATATTCCGGGTGGAATGGCCGATATTCAAGAGCTTGGTAAGACAGGCCCTAAAGGTTATGGCGATTTTGCCAAAATTCTTTATGCTTCGGCTTTGCAAGAAAAAGGCGAAACTACTGCGGCTTTAGCGGCATTTGAAGAAGCTGCTAAATCTATTTCTGATAAAGATTTAAAAGACATTGCAAGTCTTCGTGCGGCTTATATCGCTGCTGCAACTGAGGATAAAACCAAGATGCTTTTAAGGCTTGATGCGCTTATAAATTCAAAGTCAAATTTTGCACTTTTAGCACGTGAATTAAAAGCGGCAATACTTTGGAAAAATGGCGATAATGCGGGCGCTAAAAAAGAATATGAATTATTGCAAATTGACCCAAATGTTCCGCAAGGACTTAGTCAGCGTGCTTCACAAGCACTTGGTGTTATAAATTCTGGTGCGACTGCTTCTGCGGATTTAATGCCAATGCAAGCAAGCCCGCAATCTGCTCAACAAGCGCCGCAGCCTAATGTTGAAAGAAATGCCGAAGGTAAGCGTATTGTAAGGCTTCCGCCGGGAATGAAAATTTCTGATATAAAAGAAAAAATTCCTGATGATGTAGTTCTTGTTGAAACACCTTTACCTGCTGGTGCTAAGCCACCTATTGATGCCGCCGCTACTAAGGCAAATCGGGCGCAAATGGATAGAGAAATTGAACTTGAACGACAAAATGCTATGAAACAGCAAGAAGCAGTAACCAAAGATCAAGTTAAACAACTTGAAGAAGTTACTGGAAGCAATGTTCCAAATAATGGTGGTAATTAATGAAAAATTTTTATAAACCATCAAAGCTTGTTTTGGCTTCTGTAATTGCTTTAAATTTATTTTCTGCTGGTTGCTCATCTTTATCTGACAGATTTGACAATCTTCCATTTATGAAATCACAAAAAGAAAATAAAATCAAAGAAGCAAATGATAGAATTTCTATTTTGCCTTCTTCGAATACAATTGAAATTGATAAAACAATTGCCGATAGCTTATTTACCGCACCTGCTGCTGTAAATGTTACGGCGTGGCCTAATTCATCTGGGCCACAGGCTTTTGTTCCTAATATTTTAGGTGATGGAAGCTTAAGTATTGCTTTTTCTAAAAAAATAAGCTCAGGCGCAAAAGCTTCGGGCGGTTTATCTGCTTCGCCTATTATTGCGGATGGTAAAGTTTTCACAATTGATAATTCAATGGAAATAAATGCCGTTGACGCTAATAATGGAAATAAAATTTGGTCAAAATCACTTGGTAATCCTAAAGAGCGCGGACTATTTAACGGGCGTTCTCATGCAATTGCTGGCGGAATTTCTTATGAAAATGACAAAGTATTTGTAACAACTGGTTATGGTGAAATAGTTGCATTAAGTGCAAAAACTGGTGAAATTCTTTGGCGTCACGCAACCCAATCGCCAAATCATTCGGCACCATTATCTATTGGCGGGCGCACTTATTTTGTTTCAACCGATAGTCAATTATTCGCCGTTAATAATGAAGATGGCGCAACAGTTTGGACGCAATCTTCAACAAGTGAGTCTGCACGTGTTCGTTCAAGTTCTTCTTCAATTTTGGCGAATGAAACAATAGTAACGCCTTTTGCATCTGGTGATTTAGTTGCAAGTCTTGCTATAAATGGCAAAAAGCTTTGGCAAGAAAGTTTAACTAGGGCAGATACAGGTACTTCATTGTCATTGATTAATGATATTGCAGGCCATCCTGTTCATCATGAGGGTATTGTTTATGCGGCTTCACAATCTGGTATTGTTGCCGCGATTGATTTGCGTTCTGGTGTTAAAATTTGGGATAAACCAATCGGTTCAATTCAAAGCCCTTGGTTAGCAGGTGAATTTGTATTCATTATATCTACTGATGCAGAATTAATTTCTTTAAATCGCACTAATGGCGCGGTTAAATGGATTAAGACATTAGATAAGTATAAGAATGTTAAAAAGCGTAAAAATCGTATTACTTGGACAGGTCCAGTAATGATTGATGGTAAGCTTATAATTGGTTCTTCAACTGGACAAATACTAAGTATTGATCCCAATACTGGTGAGACCAATGGGCAATTTGCAACTAAAGAGGAATTATTAATTGCTCCTGTTGTCGCAAATGGCACAGTTTATTTTTATTCAAATAAGGGCGAATTAATCGCTTTAAGATAGGTTATATTATGGCTATTAAGACTGCCATCGTTGGTAGGCCGAATGTAGGAAAGTCTACATTGTTTAATAGACTTGCAGGACGTAAACTCGCAATTGTTGATGATATGCCAGGGGTTACACGTGATAGACGTGAAGCGCGTGGACGCTTGGGTGATATAGACTTATTACTAATTGATACCGCTGGTTTTGAATATATTGCCGATGAAAGCCTTGAATCAAGAATGCGAGAGCAAGCAATTGCCGCCATTGATGAAGCTGAAATTTGCTTATTTGTCGTTGATGCGCGGGCAGGGGTTACACCTATTGATGAAGTCTTTGCTGAAATTTTGCGTAAAACTTCAAAGCCAGTAATTTTGCTTGCTAATAAAGCTGAAAGCAAAGCTTCTGAATCCGGTGTAAACGAAGCTTATTCATTGGGCTTTGGTGAACCTATTGCCATTTCTGCGGAACATGGCGAAGGCATGTCTGATATTTATGCTGAGTATATAAAAATACTTGGAGATAGAGCCGCGCCAGATTTAGGTTTTGGCGAAGATGAAGAAAATCCACCTTTAAGACTTGCGGTTATTGGGCGACCAAATGCCGGTAAATCAACCCTTATAAATGCCATTATTGGCGAAGAGCGATTAATTACAGGCGCAGAAGCAGGCATAACGCGTGACTCAATTGGTGTTGATTTTGAGTGGGACGATAAAAAAGTAAAACTTATTGATACTGCGGGCATGAGGCGCAAAGTAAAAGTTCAAGAAAAGCTTGAAGTTTTATCGGTTGCCGACACAATTCGCGCAATCCGCTTTGCAGAAATATGTTTTATGGTAATGTCTGTTGATGAAGCCTTTGAAAAGCAAGATTTGCAAATCGCAGATTTGGTAGCCCGTGAAGGTCGCGGCTTAGTTTATGTAATCACAAAATTTGATACAGTTGAAAATCCAGTTGAAAAGCTAAAAGAGCTTCAGGAAAGAAGTGATAAAGCACTTCCAGAACTTAGGGGTGCACCATTAGTTGCTGTTTCATCACTAACTGGAATGGGGCTTGAACGTTTATTACCTGCGGTTCTTGATGTTCATACTGATTGGAATGCACGTATTAAAACGCGTGATTTAAATGACTGGTTAAAAGAGGCTGTCGCAAAGCAACCACCGCCAGCAGTAGATGGCAAACGCATTAAACCAAAATATATATCGCAAATTAAAGCAAGACCTCCGACTTTTGTTTTATTGGCATCACGTGCTGCACAATTGCCTGAATCCTATGTTCGTTATTTAACAAATGGTATTCGGGTTGCTTTTAATATGCCTGCGGTTCCAATGAGATTTTTTGTTCGCGCACCTAAAAATCCATTTGTTGATGGTGATGAGCCACGTGCAAGAGTTTCAAATACAAAGAGCGCAACTATTCCTAAGGCCGAAAAAGCCCCTGAAAGAACTCGAGTTGTAAAAAGTGAAGCTAATAAATCGCCAAGGAAACTTGCTAAAATTGCACAAGAAAAAGCGCAAAAGGCTAAATATTCAAGAAATTATGGTGAGCAGTTAAAAACTAAAACTGGTTCTACGGAAACTAAACCTAAGGTGAAACCTGTTAAAGGTCCAAGGCCTACAGCTTCTTTTAAAGTAAGGTCGCAAAAAAAGCCAAAGTAATTAAAAGCCAAAATATTAATTGGCTTTTTTTTCCTGCCATGCTCTAAAATGTTCGGTGTCTCTGAAATTAATTATCTGACCGCTTAATTCTTTTGGGCGGTTAAAATCTAATAATTCAAGTATCATTGTACCTAAATCTTCTGGTGCGGGCAAAGTCTTTGGATCTTCGCCAGGGAATATTTTTGCGCGCATACCAGTTGCAGTTGCACCAGGGTTAAGAAGGCTTGCAACTATATTTGTACTTGTTTGTTCGGCTGCCCAAGATTGCACCATATTTTCCATCGCCGCTTTTGATGCCGAGTATAAAGACCAATAAGGGCGCGGATCTTTTGCAACTGACGAAGTCATAAATATTGCTCTGCCATTTGGTGCGGCACCAAGCAGTGGGGAGAATGAACAAATTATTCTAAATAAGGCGGTAATATTTATATCAATAATATTTTGTGCTTCACGTGGCGTATTATGCTCAAGCGGCATTAAATCACCAAGTTTTGCCGCGCAATGAATAAGTCCATCAAGCTTTTTATAGCGTTCAAAAATTGAATATCCTAATCTATCAATGCCATTACCATCTTTTATATCTAATGGGACAATAGTTGCATTTTCACCAGTGATTTTGATAATTTCATCATCCAAGGCTTCCAATGCTTTTTGCGAACGCGCTACTGCGATTACGTGCCAACCTGCACGCGCCATAAGCAATGCCGCCGCTCTACCTATGCCTTGAGAAGCACCAGTAATAAGTACAATTGGTTTTTCAGACATTAGGATTCTACAAGGAAAGATAATTGATAGTCTTTATCAGAATTAATATTATCATTATCAATTAATCTGGTTGGATAATCACCAGTAAAGCAATGATCTGTATATTGAGGATTTGCAGAATTACGCTTTTCTTCGCCAAGTGCCCAATAAAGACCATCAACAGATAAGAAGCCAAGACTATCTACGCCAAGAGCAACCCTCATTTCTTCTAATGACATTTGTGCCGCCATTAATTGATCACGGTTTGGCATATCAATTCCGTAAAAATCAGGCCATTGAATTGGAGGTGATGCAGAACGGAAATGAACTTCAATAGCACCAGCATCACGAACTAATTGCACGATTTTCTTTGAAGTTGTTCCTCGAACAATTG
>CAYUCW010000078.1:0-7434 GCA_964443435.1 uncultured Caulobacteraceae bacterium
GCTTGGAATTTTTTCAACCAATAGCCGCATAATCTGACTATCATCAGCAAATACATGACCTTTAAGGCCATCAAGTACGGCTTTGGCGACATTATCGACATCTATTTGCGGAAAATTTGGGTTAATATAGATTTTTATATCAACTTCGAATTCACCCCATTTCGGCCTAAGCGGCATATGATTTCTAAAGAAATTATGTAATTCTTGTTTATAAACGCGTGCTTGGCTGGTGACTTCATTAAGCTCAAACTGCCATTGGTTTTCGGCTTCTATGCCCCTTACCTTACTTCCACCTAACCACTTCTTATCCATTTTATTGACTTATAAGGAAATTACGAAGCCGTATAACACGCGATACAAGTGTAATAATTATACCTAAAAGCAATATATACATTGCGGCACTAAGGATTATAAAATTCCAACCCCAAAGCCCTTCAAAAGCCGATAAAACCGCAGAGCCACCAACAAGCCACATTCTTTGCGGCTTGGCAAACGGACCCGAAAAATCAGGAGCGGTTCCAAGCTTTTCACCCATTTCCCTTATATAAGCCGTAAGCACCGCGCCAACCGCCGCAATCCAAGCAATAGAAATTGGGATTAAATTATTATAGGCAAGGCACAAGCCCATTCCAACTATGAATAATACATCGGCAATTCTATCCGGAAATTCATTCCAAAGTGCGCCATCTAAGCTTTTCTTATTGCCTTCTATGGCAACCATGCCGTCAAATAAATTACAAAGCAGGCGTAATAAAACGCAAAGGGCGGCAAATATTAAACAAAATCCGCGAAAAAACCCGTCACTAAAACCAGCCAGACAGAAAAATAAAAAGCCTAAGAATGCAAAGCCAATGCTTGCGATAGAAATCGCATTTGGACTTATGTCAAACTCAATAAGTTTTGCGGTAATTTGCTTTGCCCATTTGGCTTCACGTTGTGGTATTGGACGTCGTGTTGGATTTTCTTCCATTTTAATCCCTTACACCTAATCTTTAGTGCAGCTTGCTTGATATTGGTTGTAACTCAAGGCTATACGATTATTGTCAGGATTTGTCCAAGTATAAATTGGCGCAATATCACTATTATTTTGCAATAAATATAATGTAAGTGATGGTCGATTATTGCCATAAGGCCATTCGATATTTCTTAGACGAATACCTATATTTTGATTACCAAAACTATATCTTGCAACGCCGCCTTGATCATGAAGTTTTAAGTCCGTTGCATATCTGGTTTCTTTATTGTCAAAATAACTTATCCAGCAAGTAAACATATTAGCTTTTTTAAGATTGGTTGGTGCGCCATCTATATTTCCAAACGCCCTTATGCCTTGATTATCAACACCAATATCTGAAACATCCCAGTTTTTTACGCCTATTTCGTGATGCTCTGATACATTTATAATTTTATTATTTAAATTAAGCTTGCATTTCCCTGGCAAAGTATCGCCTGAAAAATTATCGCCGCGCCTTTTAAAAACTATATCGCAGCCATTTACATAAGTGAAATCAGATATTTTATAATTATTAACATCATCACTAAGCTTTATATTTGATTTGGGCTCATAAGCTTTAAGAATAATTGTGAGGTCTGATGGATTTGCTGATAGCGTCCAAATTCTATGCCTTAGAATCTGTCCGCTTTCGCCGCCTTTTCTATATTCAGCAATTAAAGCTTTATTTGTATTATCACCAAATTTAGTAGAGCTTATTTTTAAATGTAAGCGCGGATGCATTTCACTTGCAGGAAGCTTTAATTCAGGTTCAAAAAAAGTTTGTAAATCCGAGTCCCAATGACCAAGCATTCTTGCTTCTAGATCGCTTATATTTTTATCAAGCATTTGCTTGGCAATACCCGCATCAATTTTAGTATTAAAACTTAGTTTTACACTATTATTTGAAGAAATATTTTCGGTATTTTCCTTTAAAGCTTGCTCAAGTAATAAGTTTTCGATTTCGGCTTTGGCTTCATCTGGCACGATTGGAACCGGTGTTGTTTTTTTCATATATAAAGGATCAAAAGCATCAGTATTAACTGGCGCGAGTGGAATTGGCTTTGATTCCTTCATCGGCGGCACAATAACAGGGGTAGTAAAATTCTGTGCAATGGGTTGCGGCTCTTGATTGGCGGATTGATTGCTTTCAGGCCTTGCTCTGAGTGGGCCTATAATCTTAGGCTTATCAATTATTGGTTCAGCAAATAAAATCGCCAATGCAACTAGCATAAATTTTCCCTATTTTGGCGAATATTGCATGATTTGTCATAAGTGCAAATTAATAATTGTAGTAATATTGGTCAGATGAATAAATGTATTGGTCATACAAGTTTTTCTTGCAATGTAAAAAATAAATGCTTATTTATACTTCAGACTGAGGTGCGCATGAAACATAAAATTCTAAGCTTTATACTAATTTTATTCCAATTATTCATTTTTACCGCTGCCAAAGCAGAAGATGGATATGATTTATGGCTTAGATATAAACCATTACCATCGAGCTTAAGCGCAAGCTATAATGGGATTAATAATGTTTCTGCTTTTGGCAATTCCCAAACCATAATTAATGCCAAAAATGAAATTCAAACAGCTTTAAAAGGACTTTTAAATCGCAATTTGACTTCTAAAAATGACTTATCAACTAGCTCTATTATAATTGGAACACCAAATAATTCTGAATTTATAAAATCACTAAAGCTTGATTATAAAGCCATTGGTAATGAAGGCTTTATTATTAAATCCATAGTTCGAAATAATAAGCGTCATATAATTATAAGTGCAAATACCGATATTGGGGTTTTATATGGAAGCCATAGATTTATTAAACTTATTCAAACCGGCGAGAATATAAATTCACTTAATATTCAAGACGCACCAAAAATTCAAATCCGAGTACTTAATCATTGGGATAATCCAAATGGCTATGTTGAAAGAGGTTATGCAGGGCGCTCTATTTTTGATTGGTGGACGCTTCCCTATCATAAAAAGCCAAGATATTATGATTATGCACGTAGTTTGGCCTCTGTTGGAATTAATGGCGTAGTTCTTAATAATGTAAATTCAAAGCCCGAAAATCTAAACGCAGAATATATAGAAAAAACTGCGGCGCTTGCCGATATTTTCAGACCTTATGGCGTGAAAGTCTATCTTACAGCAAGATATTCCGCACCAATTGAGCTTGGCGGTCTAAAAACTTCCGATCCATTAGACCCTGAAGTCAAAGCATGGTGGAAAGCAAAAGCTAAAGAAATTTATACTAAAATCCCTGATTTTGGCGGATTTCTTATAAAGGCAAACTCTGAAGGACAGCCAGGGCCACAAGATTATAATCGCAATCATGCGGAAGGTGCGAATATGCTTGCCGAAGCCTTAAAACCATATGGCGGTATAATTATGTGGCGCGCCTTTGTTTATTCAGAAGTCAATCCAGATGATAGAGCAAAGCAAGCCTATAATAATTTTGCGCATCTTGATGGAAAATTTGCCGATAATGTAATTGTGCAAGTTAAAAATGGCGCAATTGATTTCCAACCAAGAGAGCCGTTTCATCCGCTTTTTGGCGCAATGCCAAAAACCAATATGATGCCAGAATTTCAAATAACTAAAGAATATTTAGGCTTCTCAACCCATCTTGCCTATCTTGGTCAGTATTATGAAGAGACACTTCAAGCAAATACTTTTGCAAAGTCAGAAAATGCAAGCGTTGCCGATATAACTTCGGGCAAGACATTTGCGTCTAAACTTACAGCAATTGCGGGCGTATCTAATATTGGTGATAGCCGCAATTGGACAGGGGCAAATCTTGAGCAAGCAAATCTATATGCCTTTGGTCGTCTTGCTTGGAATCCATATGAAAATAGTCGTTCTATTGTAAAAGATTGGCTTAAAATGACTTATACAAATGATAAAGAATTTGTTTCTGAGATTTCTGAAATGATGATGAGAACAAGGGAAACTGTCGCGGACTATATGACGCCACTTGGACTACATCACGTAATGGCAACCGGTCACCATTATGGACCAGGGCCTTGGGTTTCAAATCTTTCTCGCCCTGAATGGAATCCTGTTTATTACCATAAAGCCAATAAAGATGGCATTGGCTTTGATAGAACTGCGACTGGTTCAAATGCTATCTCGCAATATCATTTAGGTGCACAGGCTTTGTTTAATAACCCCAAAACGATTGATGAAAGATATTTATTATGGTTCCATCATGTTTCTTGGGACTTTAAAATGAAATCAGGAAGAAGCCTTTGGGAAGAAATGGTCTTTAAATATACTAATGGCGTCGCAGAAGTTGATAATTATCAAAAAATCTGGGCAAAATATCAAAATAAAATAGATAAAGAACGTTTTGATGAAGCCTATGCAAACTTTACAATGCAAAAGCGCGATGCAAAAATTTGGCGTGACGCTTCTTTGGCATATTTTATGTCTATAAATGGAAGGCCGTTACCAAAAGGATATGCGCCGCCTGAAAAGTCACTTGAAGAATATAAAGCCAAAGAACTTAAATTTATGCCAGGGGATACAATTCACTAGCCTGTTTAAACAAGCTAGTGAAATATTTTTATATTTTCAATATAGATTTGGCCTTGGTTAATTCTTCACCAGAAAGCATTCTTTCAATTTTTGGAAGAATTTCTTTTGCATCTTGATTGCCAAGAATACTTGCTAAATAAATCCATGAATATGCTTTGACTTTATCTTTATCGCCGCCTTCACCATTTATAAGCATTGCCCCCAAATCAAACATTGCATTAGTTTGACCTGCGATTGCGGCATGTTCAAACCATTTCCTAGCAATTTGTTGATTTTTTGGTACATCGGCTTCGCCACTATAGAAATATGTTCCAATTGCATATTGCGCCTTTGGATTGCCTGCAATTGCCGCATCTTTATAAAAGCTTAGTGCCTTTTTAGTGTCTTTTTGCGTGCCCATACCGCTATCATATATTTCGGCAAGAGCATTTAAAGCAACCATATCGTTTTTCTTTGCGGCTTCTGAATACCAAGCAATTGCATATTTCATGTCTTTTTCATTGCCATTGCGACCAAGCTGATAAATTCTTGCAAGACTAATTTGCGCAGGGGTAAATCCTAATTCCGCAGCAGCTTTATAATATTTCATACTTAATGCCCTATCAACAGGAACACCAATTCCATATTGATACATCCTACCCAAGACATTTGAAGATGGTGCATGACCCAATTCATTTGCGAGCTTATACCATTTAAGCGACTTATTAATATCTTTTGGTATCGCCGCATCACCTTTTAAATATAATTCCGCAAGAAATACTGCGGCCTCGGCAATTGGATATGGCTTGTCTGGTTTTTTAGGATCATAGCTTATACGATAATCAACATCAACTTTTTCATTTGCAACTTTTTCAAACCATTTAATTGCTTCTTGTTTATTTACTTCCGTACCAATGCCGCCCCAATACATTCTAGCAACCATTAATCCTGCTTGTGGTTTAGTACTAAGTTCAGCATAAGTTTTCTTAAAATATTTTAAAGCTTCAGGATAATTTTTATTATTCATAGCGGCCATAGCAAGACTATATGATTTATTATTAGCTTCTATATAGGCACGTCCCGCTGTATATAAATTGTCGGCAGCACTACATTCGCCAGGGCTTCCTTCTCTTGCCCCTTGGCCAGTTGCAATTAAATTTTCGTCAGTAAGATTACTAGTAATAGGCCTTGAAGCGTCGCCAAACGGACTTTCTGTATTTACGAAACGCATGTTTTCGCCCAAGAATTCCGCTTCGGCATTTAAACTATTTTCAACACCCCCTGATGGTTGAAAGCTTAAAAGATGCGCAAGAACTCTTGCATCATTATATGGTGAATAAGAACCCATAAAACCGCAGCTTGAAGCCGAATTTGGATTTCCGCCTGGCATTATATTTAACAATCTTTGGACTTCTTGATCTAAATTTTGTTCTTTTTTAGTGCCTTGAACAACAACGGTTTCACTTGCGGAACTTGGTTTATTATCTGGCTTTGTTTCAGCTTTAACATCTTGCTTTGCTTGCTGGGCGTTTACCAGACCTGTAAATGCAATAATATTAATCAATAAAGCGCTATATATTTTGGTTTTCATTCCACCCTCAGATTTCAAATATGAACAATATTTTCTCATATAAAACTAAATAAAGATATTTTAATTAATCTCTATTTATATTATAAACGAATATTACAAAAAATTCCTGCGAAATAAATGCAGAAACAGGGGAAAAAATTACATGAATTTTATAAAAAAACTCGCAATAATTTCATTATTCTTAACTTATCCTTTTCAAGCAAATGCTCAGACCAATCAAACCACACCTCAAAATATTAGTCAAGAAATAGCTAAGATTGACACCTTAAATAGCGTTGAAGTTACAAAGCTTATGGGGGTCGGTTGGAATCTTGGAAATACATTAGAAGCGGTAGGCGGTGAAACTGCTTGGGGAAATCCATTAACTAATCGTGCGCTTATAAAATCTGTAAAAGCGGCAGGCTTTAAAAGCATAAGAATCCCTGTGGCCTGGAGTCAGTTTTCTGATTCTAACAAGTTTATAATCGACGAAAAGTGGCTAAACCGCGTTGAAGAAGTTGTAAATTATGCCTTGGAAGAAGATTTAATCATTGTTCTTAATATGCATTGGGATGGCGGCTGGATGCAGCCAACATATGCAAAACAAGAATATGCAAATAATCGCATGAAAATTATGTGGACACAAATCGCCAATAGATTTGAAAAATATGATGGCAGATTAATGTTTGCGGGCACAAATGAAGTAATGGTTGATGGCGATTATGGTACGCCAAAAAAAGAATATTACACTGTGCAAAATGGATTTAATCAAGTATTTATAGATACTGTTAGGGCGACTGGCGGTAAAAATGCCAATAGATTCTTGATTGTTCAAGGTTTTAATACAAACATTGACCACACCATAAGTTTTGCAAAATTGCCAAATGATAGCGCAAAATCAAAAATGCTTATGGAAGTGCATTATTATGACCCGTATAATTTTACTTTGAATAAAGATAGCAATACTACCCAATGGGGTAAAATTGCAAAAGATCCTACAAAAGTCGAAACATGGGCAAATGAAGAATTTGTTGATAAGCAATTCTTAAGAATGAAAACCAATTATATAGATAAGGGCATTGGCGTTATTCTTGGTGAATTTGGCGCACAAACTAGATTTAGCGTTAAAGGTCATGAAGTTTATAGAACTTATTGGAATTATTATATTTCATATTCCGCACAAAAACATGGTCTTGTACCTATGTATTGGGATAATGGTTATACTGGTGATAATGCAATGGGATTATTTAATCGCAAAACTGGGGAGCAAGCTTATCCAGAACTTATAAAATTAATAACCAAACCAGCGAATTAAAATTAAAACCGAGGCTCTCCCCTCGGTTTTTTT
>CAYUCW010000079.1:0-7402 GCA_964443435.1 uncultured Caulobacteraceae bacterium
TTAGGCTAAAGGCTTTTGGTATTAATTATTAAAGGCTCAAAGTGACAGATTCAAATAAAGACGCAAGTTTAGAGCGCGATTATCGCCCAACTATATTCCTTCCGGATACTTCATTTCCAATGCGCGCGGGATTGCCGCAAAAAGAAACTGAAATTCTTGAAAAATGGGGCGCGACAATTCTTTATAAAGAAATGCGTGAAACTTTTAAAGATAGACCAAAATATGTGCTTCATGATGGCCCTCCGTATGCGAATGGTAAAATGCATATTGGTCACGCACTTAATAATATACTTAAAGACTTTATTATCCGCTCAAAGCAAATGGCGGGCTATGACGTTGACTTTATCCCAGGGTGGGATTGCCATGGCCTTCCAATTGAATGGAAAGTCGAAGAAGAATTCCGCAATCAAGGCCGTGATAAAAAGGAAATTTCTGCGCTTGAATTCCGTGCGGCTTGCCGTGAATATGCCAAAAAATGGGTAGAAATTCAAAAGACGGATAGAATTCGTACGGGTACGATTGGTGATTGGGATAATCCATATCTTACTATGAATTATTCATCAGAAGCGGTTATCGAAGCCGAGTTTTTAAAAGTTGTTGAAAACGGTCTTGTATTCCGTGGCTCTAAACCTGTTATGTGGTCACCAGTTGAGCGCACATCATTGGCGGAAGCCGAAGTTGAATATCAAGAAAAAACTTCGCCTGCTATTTGGGTGAAATTTCCGCTTTCATCTGGTCAATATGATGCAAGCGTTGTTATTTGGACAACCACTCCTTGGACAATCCCTGCAAACCGCGCGATTTCGTATTCAAGCCGCATTGAATATAGCCTTTATAGTGTTGATGCTATTGAAGAAGGTCTTGAATTTGTGCCGTTCGCGCAAATAGGTGATAAATTAATTATCGCGGATAAGCTTGCAGAAGCAGTATTTGCATCGGCAAAAGTATCTAAATTTACACGCCTTGAAACGGTCACACCGTCAAAAGAATGGGTTTGCGCCCATCCGCTAAAAGCTTTTGAAGGTGCTAATGGTGGTTATCAGTTTAATGTGCCATTATTAAATGGGGATCACGTGACCGATGATGCGGGTACTGGCTTTGTGCATACTGCACCTTCGCATGGTGCGGATGACTATTTGGTTTGGATGAAATCAGGACTTCCGCAAGCCGATATTCCGTTTACGGTTGATGAAGAGGGCAAACTTACCAAAGAAGCCCCAGGTTTTGAAGGCCTAGAGATTATGCAGCTTGAAGGCAAAAACCAAGGCAAAGAAAGCACTGCTAATCCTGCAATCATAGAGGCATTGGCGGCTTGTGGTAATTTGCTTGCAAAGGGCCGTTTAAAGCACCAATATCCACATTCTTGGCGCTCAAAAGCCCCTGTGATTTATCGTAATACGCCGCAATGGTTTATTGCAATGGATAAGGCAGTTGATGCACTTGGCGGTAAAACCCTTCGTCAAACGGCGATGGAAGAAATTAATAATACGGATTGGGGCAATGATAGTGCAAAAGCGCGCATTGAAACCATGGTAAAAGATAGACCAGATTGGCTTATTTCACGTCAACGCGCTTGGGGCGTGCCTTTATCAATTTTCGTTCATAAAGAAACCCTCGAAGTTCTTGTCGATAAAGAAGTGAATGCGCGTATTATAAATGCCATGAAGGAAGTTGGCGCCGATGCTTGGTATGATAAGCCAGCAAGCTATTTCCTTGGCGATAAATATAATGAAAATGATTATGAGCAAATCAAAGATATTCTTGATGTTTGGTTTGATTCAGGTTCAACCCATGCTTTCACACTTGAAACCCGCGCGACTTTGCCAAGACCTGCGGATATGTATTTAGAAGGTACAGACCAACATAGAGGCTGGTTCCAATCATCACTTCTTGAAAGCTGTGCAACACGTGGCAAAGCGCCTTATAAACAAGTGCGCACTCATGGCTTTATTGTTGATGATAAGGGCCGTAAAATGTCTAAATCATTGGGCAATGGTATGGAGCCGCAAGATATTGCCAATAAAAATGGTATAGAAATTTTGCGTATTCTTTTTGCGGCTTCTGACTATACGCAAGAGCTTGCACTAGGCAAAACCATGATGGATCAGGCATCTGAAACTTATCGTAAGCTTCGTAATACAATCCGTTATATGTTGGCTTCGACCAAAGGTTTCACGAGCGATCAAAAAGTTGAATATAAAGACCTACCATTCCTTGAAAAATGGTTATTGGCAAAAGCGGCCGAAGTTCAAGAGAAAGTAGCAATTGAATTTGCGGAATATGATTTCAAAGCCGCGCTTTCAACTATTTCAAATTTTGCCAATCTTGATTTATCGGCATTCTATGTTGATGTGCGTAAAGACACGCTTTATTGCGATCCAATATCTTCATTAAAACGCCGCGCGGCACAAACTGTTTTGAATGAATTATTTGGCCGTTTCCTTACTTGGCTTGCGCCTATTTGCCCATTCACCACCGAAGAAGCATGGCAAACCCAAAACCCTGAATCGTCTTCTATTCATTTAAAGACTTGGGAAGCAATTCCTTCTGAATGGAAAAATGATGCGGTAATTTCACGCATGGCAATTTTACGCGATTTGCGCAAAGTTATAACTGGCGCGATTGAATTAAAACGTGCCGATAAAACAATTGGCTCATCTTTAGAAGCGGCGCCAATTGTTTATATCACTAACGAAGAAATAAAAATGGCAATCATGGGTGAAGATTTGGCGGAGCTTTGCATAACATCAGGACTTGAAGTGAAATTCACGGCCCATGAAGGCTTTAGCCTTGATGATGTTCCGGGCGTGAATGTTGAATTTATCCGCGCCGAAGGGATTAAATGCAAACGTTCTTGGAAATATTTTGATCCAAAAACTGCGGACCCTAATTTCCCTGATATTACACCGCGCGATGCGAAAGCGGTTATGGAATGGGACGAAAAAAATAAAGAGGCAGCAAACGCCTAATGTTTAATTTTCTTGCCAATCCTGAAAGGTTTTTGCGTTTTGCGAAATACGCACTACCTATATTTTCGGCATTGGCAATTTTATTAATAGGAATTGGCACGGTTTGGTCACTTGGCTTTGCCCCTGCGGATTATCAACAGGGACATTCGGCGCGCATAATGTTTATTCATTTGCCAGCTGCTTGGTTGTCAAGTTTCGCTTATTTAATTATGGTGGTGGCAAGTATTTTATTTATTGTTTGGCGGCATAGTCTTGCCGATTTAGGGGCAAAAGCCGCCGCCGAACTTGGCGCTATTTTTTCATTTGCAACCCTTGTGACGGGCGCAATTTGGGGCAAGCCTACATGGGGTACATGGTGGGTATGGGATGGAAGGCTTACTTCTATGCTTGTGCTATTCTTTATTTATCTTGGTTATATTGCACTTAAAAACTCAATAAGTGATGAAACCAAGTCCGCCAAAACCGCCGCTATATTTTGCCTTGTCGGAAGTATTAATCTTCCTATTATAAAATTCTCGGTAGATTGGTGGAATACTTTGCATCAGCCAGCATCAATATTTCGCAAAAATGGACCGGCCATAAGTCCTGAATTATTAAATCCATTAATTATTATGATTTTGGGTTTTGGCTTTGCCTTTGCCGCATTATTAATTTTAAGGACTAAAACTTTACTTACGCAAAAGCGGATTAAAGCCTTGAAGGCGCGCCTTGCATATGGTGGTGACGCATGAAACTACAATTCGAAAGCCTAGCAGATTTTATAGAAATGGAAGGGCGCGGAGGCTATGTTTGGTCGGCCTATATAATAGTTTTTGCCGCACTTTTAATTATGCTTATCTATTATTTAAATGCCGAAAAAAATGCCAATCTTATTCTAAAGCAATTAGAAAATATCAAAAATGATATTAGGGAAACTAATGAATGAGTAAAAAGCTTTTGGCATTTTTGCCGTTTGGCATTTTTATTGGAATTATCGCCATGTTTGCCTTTGGTATGTGGGGCAATAGGGTTTCCAAAGATGCAAGTCCATTGATTGGTAAACCTATGCCAATCATAAGAACAATTACTATTGATAATAAGCCGCTTGAAATTAAAGGAAATTCTGAAAAGCCATTAATTATTAATTTTTTCGCTTCTTGGTGTGCGCCATGCAAAGCCGAAAATGCCAATCTTTTAAGGCTTGCTCAAAATCAAGATATTGCGATTATTGGAATTGCATACCGCGACAAGCCAAATGAAACTATGGAATTTTTAAATAGCCTTGGAAATCCTTTTTTTGTTATTGGCACCGATATTGAAGGAAAAATTGGAACGGATTTCGGGCTTACTGGTGTTCCTGAAACTTATATTATTAATAAAGAAGGCATTATAATTTATAAGCATAAAGGCGAAGTTTTGGATGCCGATATTGCCAAAATCACTAAAATCGCAATTGATGGTAAAATTAATAATTAAGCAATATTTATAATTTGTTAAGCATAATCATTAATAATTAAAATATGAATCCGATAAATAATTCTTTTAATGCTTTGCCGCGCCAAAATACTAATAATGTTGGTTCCGCCGCTGATTTTGCTCAAAAAATGGCGGCTATGCGGGCTTCAAAGCTTGCAAAAACTACCGAGGCGCAAGTGCCAAAAATCGCACAGGAGCAGCCGCGCCAAGAACTTAATATTGCGCAAACAATAAGTTCAAAGCCAGAAGCAATAGCAAATAAGCCTATAAGGCTTGGAATGATTATTGATCTGAAGGTTTAGTTTCTAAAACAGGAACAATAATAGATTCTTTGGCTTTTTTAACTTTAAGCTTTTTGCTTGCCTTTTTTTCTTTCTTCTTTTTCTTAATGCTAATAATGATTTCTCTATCATCAAGAAGCTTATTAAGAGTTTGAATAAAGGCCTTACGCTCTATTTTTGCAAGCGGAACCAAAAGCTCTGAATCATTATTAGTTATAATTGGAAGAAGCTTATTATATTCTTCTTGACCTGCTTCGGATAAAACCAAAGAATTCTTGCGATTATCAAGCGGCGTCGAGTTTTTAAGTAAAAGCCCTTTTTTCTCTAATTTCTCGCAAATCTGACCCATAGTAGATCTATCTATGCCAGTTAAATTAACCAAATCAGATTGCGATAAATCAGGAGTTTGCGCCAAAGCATGAAGTATTGCAAATTGTCTTTGTGTCGTCGTGTAACGACCAACTTCTTTAGAATAATTATTATTTGAAACTTGCAAAAGACGATGCAAAAGATGCGAAACCGATTTTTCAAATGAAAAATTGGCTTTGCCTTTAGTGTTTATATCCTGTATTTCGGTCATTTAAATATATACATTCTTAATAGGTTTTCATTAACTAGTTATTGCAATAATTTGAAATAAATATGACGATTATTTATTTTAACTCTAGAGATTGATTATGCAAGTAAATGTTAGGTCAGTGCCAAAAAATGAACTAGATAGGCTAAGGCTTATACTATTATCTGATGGTTTGCCAGTTGAAGATATTTTGCGTGCACCGGTTAAGTTTTTCGAAGTTAATATTGATAATGGCGCACCGATTGGGTGGGGCGGCCTTGAAATTTATGATAATCAAGCGGTCCTAAGATCTGTTGTTGTTAATTCGGTTTTACGCGGCACCGGCGCAGGGCGAACTTTGGTTGAAACATTAATCAAAGAAGCTAAAGATCTTGGTATTAAAAAACTTTGGCTTTTGACAATTGATGCGGAAAACTTTTTTGCAAAACTTGGCTTTGTACATGCTATACGTTCCGAAGCCCCTAAGAGCATACAAGCTTGTGAAGAATTTGCTTGGCTTTGCAATGAAACGGCCCATTGCATGAATATGAAGCTTGGTTAGTTACTGTTACCCACTCAAGTTCTTTTCTTTCGTTAAGGTTTTCAGGTGTCTTGATATTTTTTGCAAGATTCAATGCTTTGAATAAATTTATAAGCCACCACCCTGGGTCAAACTGATTTTTATAAAGTCCAATTTTTGCTGAGCCTGGAAATGCGTGGTGATTATTATGATATGCTTCACCCATTGTAATTAGGCCTGCAAATTTTACATTATGCCCTTGAACGCCAGCGCCTTTTACATGCCAATCCTTTGGCTCATCACTATGGGCGAAATATCCAATAAGCCAATGCCCAGTTATAGTTGTCACTATTTGGACGGGAACTAACCACAATACAAGGCCTATACCACCAAAAATATACGCAATTATTACCCAAGGGAAATGTATAAAAACCTGGTGGTTTTCTATAAAATTATAGAATCTAGAATTAACTACTTCATTTTCTATTTTTATAGTTGGCGGGTTATTCAGTTTAATATTGCAATGCATTTGCCAAATCGCATCTTTTAAAGGTTTTTGTCTATGTGCAAAATAGTCATGGCATTTTACCTGCCTTTGTGCCCAATCGCGAATGTCATGAGTTTTAATCATAGTGAATGGACCACCAAGCCCAACCAATGCACCCATATATACTAAAAAATATTCAAGCCATTTTGGGCAATCAAAACTTTTATGGATTAGTCTTCTGTGCATGCCCACAGAATGTCCTAAAAGTAGCACAGCAATTGTTTTGATTGAAAATAATAAAAAGTTTGTCCAAGAAAAATAAAAAACTAATGCAATTAAAGATAAAATATAAAGTAAAATCAAACTTATAGATTTATAAGGTGACCAGATTACGTTGCCGCATTCTGGATTTGAATAAATATCAATTACTCGATGAATATTTTCAAAATTATTCTTTACTTGAATTACCTTTGTTTGCATCTTGACCATCCATTTCAGAAATAGCTTTGCTTTCCTTTTTTAATGGATTATTGACCGGACAGAAATCTGATAGGAAATCAAACATATTAGTAACAAGATTTTCTCTTACTAAAGTATATTTGATAAACTGACCATTCTTTTCAGATGTTATTAAACCGGCATTCTCTAAGATATTTAAATGCTTAGAAATAGTAGGTTTAGACATTTGAAATTTATCTGCAATTTCTCCTGCATTCAAACTGGCACTTGATAAATATGCCAATATTTTTCTTCTTGTAAGAGATGATAAAGCTTGAAAAATTTTATCCATGTTAATCCATATATTTAGCTAATTAACTAAATATCTAATAGTTGTCAAGTAGAAAAAACTATGCAAAGATTCCTTGATTTTAACAAGTTATTCTCTATTCAAAACTCACTCTAGAATTTATTGAGAAGTTATAATTTCAATATATTAATTAAGGGCAGGTGGCCGAGTGGTTGAAGGCGCACGCTTGGAAAGCGTGTTTAGGTTAACGCCTAACGAGGGTTCGAATCCCTCTCTGTCCGCCATTTATCTCAAATACCCATTATGAAATCTAATATGATCTTCGATAAAACTTGATATGAAATAATAGGAATGGTCATATCCCGCTTGCATTCTTATTTCGGCGG
>CAYUCW010000080.1:0-6708 GCA_964443435.1 uncultured Caulobacteraceae bacterium
TTAATTATAATTGGTGATAGAATTGTTGGTGCAATTGGGGTTTCTGGCGGCTCTGCGGCGCAAGATGGTATAATTGCGCGTGCCGCTGCAGATTCTGTAAAATAATAATTGGATTATATTTTCTTTAATTCGGCCCATGCCTCATTCAATGATTTTTCGATAGTTTCAATCATAAAGTCAATTTGATTGGTTTCGATAATCATTGGGGGGCACATTACTATGCTATCGCGTATGCCGCGCACCATAAGGCCGTTTTTAATACAAGTATCGCGCACAATCGGCCCGGCTTTGCCTTCTTTGCCGCCAAAGCGTTTATTAGTTCCTTTTTCAGAAACTATTTCAACCGCACCCAAAAGCCCATAAGAACGAGTTTCGCCAACCAATTCATGACCATCAAGTCGTTTTAAGGCCTCTGCCAAATATGGCCCTGTTTCATTTTTGATTTTGCCAACTAAACCTTCACGTTCGATTATCTCAAGGTTTTTAAGGGCAACAGCGCAAGACATTGGATGCCCTGAATAAGTATAGCCATGAACAAAATCGCCACCTTTTTCACGCAACACTTCGACAATATCGCTTGAAACAATGGTTGCCGATATTGGGGCATAGCCCGAGGATAATTGTTTTGCGGTAGTTATAATATCGGGCTTAATACCATAAGAATGATGCCCAAACCATTCACCAGTGCGGCCATAACCGCAAATAACTTCATCGCAAACAAGTAATATGCCATTGTCTTTGCAAAGCTTTTCTATTCTTGGCCAATAGCCATTTGGCGGAATAATAACGCCGCCTGCGCCCTGAATAGGCTCACCAATAAAGGCGGCAATATTATGTGCGCCAAGCTCGGCAATTTTGTCTTCTAATTCTTTGACTGCGCGGTTTGTAAATTCTTCATCGGTTTCATTAAAGCCAAGATTGAATTTATAAGGCTGCATTATATGATGAATGCCTTCAACTGGTTCATTATCAATATTATGCATTGCGCCCATGCCGCCGATTGATGCGCCGGCAACCGTAGATCCATGATAGCCATTAGTGCGCGCAATAAAATGCTTACGATATGGTTGCCCCATTATTTTCCAATAATAACGCACCATACGATACATAGTATCAACGGATTCAGAGCCTGATGAATTATAAAATACATGCTGTAGCTTGCCGCCCGCAATGCTTGCGATTTTGGTGGCAAGTTCAATCGCAGGAACCGTAGCGGTTTTAAAAAAAGTATTATAATATGGCAATTCAAGCATTTGCGCATAAGCGGCATCGGCAAGTTCTTTGCGCCCATAGCCAACACCAACGCACCAAAGCCCAGCCATGCCATCAAGGTATTTTTTGCCATCTATATCATAAAAATAGCAACCATCGGCACGGGTAATAATATTAGAACCACCAATTTCTTTTAAATATCCGTAATCCGCTTGCGCTGGAAGATGATGAGCAAGATCTTGGCGCCTTAAATCTGCTTTATCATAATTACGAATAATATTTTCCATTTTATGGGACCCTTATAGAATTTCCAAATTGTTATAACAAATTATGGCTAATATAACTTAAGGTCAAGTTATTTATTCGTCATATTCTGCAACAAAATGGTCTTTTGCATATTCCATTAATTGGGGTCTATATTGATTTTGTGACGTATTGTCTATCTTTGATTTTAAATATCTTAAAGCGGCTTTGGGATCGATTGGTGATGGCAAATCGCCTTCAAGCTTTATTCTTGGCTTAGACTTTTCTATTTTAGGGTCTGGAATTGGCACGGCATTAATAAGCGCTTTTGTATAAGGATGCTGTGCATTAAGATAAATATCGTCACTTTTCGCGGTTTCTACCACCCGCCCTAAATACATTACCATTATTCTATGGCTTATCTCGCGCACAACCGCCAAATCATGCGAAATAAAGAGCATTCCTAATTGATATTCTTTTTGTAAGTCGAGCAATAATTCAATAATTTGTGCACGAATTGAAACATCAAGTGCGGAAACCGCTTCATCACAAATTACAAATTTTGGCTTTAAAATCATTGCCCTTGCGATGCCAACTCTTTGGTTTTGACCGCCAGAGAATTCATGCGGATAGCGATTATACCATTCGGGATTAAGGCCAACCCGCGCCATCATTTCTTTTGCTTTGGCTTCGCGCTCTTTTGAGCTTAGGTTTGCTGCGTGCACTAATAAAGGCTCGGCAATTGAAGCGCCAATCGTCATTCGCGGATCAAGGCTTGCCAAAGGATCTTGGAAAATAATTGTAAGGTCTTTGCGATAGCTTCTTATTTGATTAGCGGATTTACCGCCAATATCCTGCCCAAGCCATAATAATTCGCCATTTGTTGGTTCTATAAGTTTAAGAACCGCCCGTGCAAGAGTTGATTTACCGCAACCCGATTCACCAACAATTCCAATGGTTTCACCTTTGCGAAGTTTTATATCTATGCCATCTACCGCTTTAAGGATTTGCGGCTTTGTAAACATGCCGCCCGATTTAATCGGAAAATGCACTTTTAAATCTTTGGCTTCAATAATAATTTCATCATCATCTTTAATGCTTAGAAGCTTTTGTTGTAATGATGGCTTATCAAGGCGCGGGACGGCGGCAAGTAATTTCTTTGTATATTCATGGTTGGGCGCATAGAATATTTGATTAATATCGCCTGATTCCACATATTCGCCCTTATTCATAACCTCTACCCTATCGGCAAGGCGGGCAACAACCCCCATATCATGGGTGATAAGTGCGATTGCCGCGCCTAAATCATGGCGTAATTCTTCCATTAGTTCGAGTACTTGGGCTTGGACAGTCACATCAAGTGCGGTTGTCGGCTCATCAGCGATAAGAAGCTTTGGCTCACATAGCATTGCTATTGCAATCATGACCCTTTGGCGCATTCCACCCGATAATTCATGCGGATATTGATTAAGGCGCTTTGCAGCTTCTGGAATCCTTACTCTTTCAAGCCAATCAATACAGCGCTTTTTGGCAATATCGCCTCTAAGGTCGGTATGGAGATTTAAAACCTCAAGCATTTGTGCGCCAATTTTTAAATGTGGCGTAAGCGAAGTTAAAGGATCTTGGAAAATCATTGACATTTGCTTGCCGCGAATTTTATTTAATTCATCGGGCCTTAGGCCTAAAATCTCTTTGTCTTCAAATTTAATTGAACCCGTGGCAATGCCATTTTTAGCAAGCAGTCCCATTGCGGTCATAAAAGTCTGTGATTTTCCTGAGCCAGATTCCCCAACAATCGCAACGCATTCACCGGCTTTAATATCAAGATTAATTGACTTAACCGCATTTATCACGCCATCAGGAGTAGTGAAATCAACACATAGATTACGAACACTAAGAATATTTTGCAATTTTTGAGACCTTATTTTTCTTTATTGGTATGGAAAATTTTAAGTCTTGCAAGCGTGCTTTGCATATTTTCAATAAATTATTCAAATTGAAAAGCTTTTAATCAGAATTTACACTATTTTAATACAAAATTAACTATAAATATGTGATAAATACAATTAAATGTCTTAATTAATAGATAATAAGATTTTAAGGAATATTAGGGGGTCAAATTGCAAGAAATTATTAAAGCTTTAGGTGAAGTTCAGTTGTTTGATCTTATCCTTCAATCAAATAATTATATTAAATTATGCCTATTGGTTCAAACTTTGGCATTAATTGCACTTGTCGTTTACACTGTTAAATCATTGTTTGAAAAAGAAATTGATGAAAATCTTATAATTTTTGGATTATTTGGCGTAATCTTAGGAATTGCGGTTCTATTTCTTGGCCTTCAAAGAATTCAAGCCGATATTGAATTTGCAAAAGCCTTTAATTTCGAACTAAAGCCAATTGATATTGCACAGATTGCCGTACCATTCGCTTATGGGTTTATAGTTTTTGCGGTATCACTTATTCCGCAAATTCTTATTAAGCTATCACCTAAGCAAAATTTTATATAATTTTATAAAATTAAAACGATAAGAATTTTACGATATTACCAATCATATCGTTTTTGTCGGTCATGTTTTCAAAATGATCTCCGCGAATTTTGGCAAAATTATAAGTATATCTCCTTTGAATTGGTTTACGGTCCGTGGCATTAATTAGTTTGCCATTTTTTAACATCATAAATTTTGCATAAAAAGCGGTGCCAGATTTGGGGCGTGAAAAATCTTCCTTGAATGAACTTATTGCTATATCGCAACCTTTGCGACCATTTGGCGGTTTTACAAATGAATTACCCCAATCCATTACTTCTTCAAAACTATTAATCTCTTGCCAGTTTGAATAATAAACGCGAATGGTCCAACGATTTACCCCTAAGCCATTTCCTTGTGAGTTCCAAAGGGCGACAATATTTTCAAAACTACCATCGCCATCTAAATCGACTTTATAGTGGCGAAACGCACTATAAAGCCCCGCCATAAATTCATCTTTTTTGGCGCTTATAATTTTGCCATTTTGTTCAATAAGAAAGGCATATTGCCAAGTATCTTCTGGTGCATCTTCTTTTTCAATGACATGACAACGCCATAAATTAGCATTTTCAAGTTTAATAACTAAGCCTTTATCGCAACCAACATTGTTTTTAGGCGCGGCAATTAAGGATTTTTCTATTTCTTCATAATCCATTATTTGTGGTGTAATTTTGTTTTCAAAAACAATATTACACTCGCTAAGTGCAGATTTAGCCATTACATTTAATGGCAATGCAAATAGCGTAAACGCAAAAATTGACAACCTTAAAATTTTAAAATGTTTTTGTTTCGACAAATCACACCTCTTGGGTTTTGGCATTATTCCTTTTTATTTTGGCGATTTAAAATTAAATCATCAACCACACTTGGATCAGCAAGTGTTGAAGTATCACCAAGTGAGGAAAAATCATCTTCGGCAATTTTACGCAAAATTCGGCGCATAATTTTACCAGAGCGTGTCTTAGGAAGCCCTGGGGCGAATTGAATTTTATCAGGTGTTGCAATCGGCCCGATTTCTTTTCTTACCCATGCAATAAGTTCTTTATGAACATCAAAGCTTGATTCTTCGCCCATATTAAGTGTGACATAAGCATAAATGCCTTGTCCTTTTATATCATGTGGATAACCAACCACGGCGGCTTCGGCAACCCTAAAGTGCGATACAAGCGCCGATTCAATTTCGGCGGTTCCAAGCCTATGGCCTGAAACATTAATTACATCATCGACACGCCCAGTTATCCAATAATAATCATCTTCATCGCGTCTTGCCCCGTCACCAGTGAAATAATAGCCTTTATAAGCCGAAAAATAAGTCTCAAAAAAGCGGCGGTGATCATTATAAACGGTACGCATTTGCCCCGGCCAAGAATCAGTAATGATAAGATTACCTTCGCAAGCCCCTTCGATTATTTGCCCTTCTGTATTCACCATTGCAGGTTTTACACCAAAAAATGGCAATGTGGCTGAGCCCGGTTTTAAATCGGTCGCGCCAGGAAGTGGGCTAATTAATATGCCCCCAGTTTCAGTTTGCCACCAAGTATCAGAAATAGGGCAGCGGCTGTCGCCTACCACTTCATAATACCAACGCCAAGCCTCTGGATTAATTGGCTCTCCAACTGAACCAAGTATTCTTAGGCTTGAGCGGTCTGTGGCTTTAACCCATTTATCGCCTTCACGCATAAGGGCGCGTATAGCAGTTGGCGCAGTATAGAAAATATTGACCTTATGCTTATCAATAACTTGCCAAAATCTTGAGGCGTCCGGATAATTTGGCACGCCTTCAAACATTAATGTTGTCGCGCCATTCGCAAGTGGCCCGTAAACAATATAGGAATGACCAGTAACCCAACCGACATCGGCGGTACACCAATAAATATCTTCTTCTTTATAATCGAAAATATATTTATGGGTCATTGCCGCATATAATAAATAGCCGCCTGTTGTATGAACAACCCCTTTTGGCTTGCCAGTAGATCCAGATGTATAAAGTAAGAATAATGGGTTTTCAGCATTAAAGCTTTCAGGTGGACAGAAATCAGAAACCGTACCGACTACATCATCATAATATACATCACGATCTGCAACCATATTTACTTTCGCATGGGTGCGTTTAATAACCAGCACTTTTTCGATACATGGACTATGGACAGCGGCGGCATCGGTATTGGCCTTAAGCGGTATTGTCTTGCCGCCTCTTACGCCTTCATCAGCTGTAATAACTAGCTTTGAATCGCAATCCATAATACGGCTAGCAAGCGCTTCGGGACTAAAGCCACCAAATACTACTGAATGCATTGCACCAAGTCTTGTACAGGCAAGCATAGCGTATGCCGCCTCGAGTATCATAGGAAGATAGATAGTTACTCTATCGCCTTGTTTAACGCCTAAAGATTTTAAAACATTTGCAAATTTGCAAACTTCATGATGCAATTCTTTATAAGTTATTTTTTTTGATTGGCTTGGGTCGTCACCTTCCCAAATAATTGCAATTTTATCACCGCGCGTTTCAAGATGTCTATCTATACAATTATATGAAACATTAAGTTCGCCATCTCTAAACCATTCAATACCAAAATCTTTTTCGTGAAATGAAGTATTTTTAATTTCGGTTGGGAATTTTGCCCAATCTAAGGCTTTTGCTTGCTCAGCCCAAAATTCTTTAGGATTCGAAATAGAATCCTTATACATTGCTTCGTATTCTTCTTTGTTAATATGGGCGTTTTTT
>CAYUCW010000081.1:0-6634 GCA_964443435.1 uncultured Caulobacteraceae bacterium
CAACAGCAATAACAAGGCCAGCGGACAAAAAGCAAACGCCTAATGTCTTTTGCGCATACCAAATTGTTTTCGCAATGCGGATTAATATGCGCGACTTGTTCTAGGGAATCGTGACAGAAGGATATTTCAAATGACAGCACTTCGTATCGTGGAAAAGAATGAAATGGATAAAGAAAAAGCACTAGAATCCGCATTGGCACAAATTGAACGCGCCTTCGGTAAAGGTTCTATTATGCGCATGGGTGAAAGTAACCCAGTTGTAGAGATTGAAGCAATTTCAACTGGCTCTCTAAGCCTTGATATTGCACTTGGGATTGGCGGCCTTCCGCGTGGCAGAATTGTTGAAATTTATGGCCCTGAAAGCTCTGGTAAAACTACTCTTGCACTACACTGCATTGCAGAAGCACAAAAAAATGGCGGGGTTTGCGCCTTTGTTGATGCTGAGCATGCGCTTGACCCTGTATATGCACGTAAACTTGGTGTTGATTTAGGTGATTTACTTATCTCTCAACCTGACACCGGTGAGCAGGCATTAGAAATCACAGATACACTTGTTCGCTCTGGCGCGGTTGATATTCTTGTAGTTGACTCGGTTGCGGCTCTTACCCCTAAGGCTGAAATTGAAGGCGATATGGGCGATAGTCTCCCTGGTTTACAGGCGCGCCTTATGTCACAAGCTTTGCGTAAACTTACGGCTTCTATTTCACGCTCTAATACTTTGGTGATTTTCATCAACCAAATCCGTATGAAAATTGGGGTTATGTTTGGCTCACCTGAGACAACAACTGGCGGTAACGCACTTAAATTCTATGCTTCTGTGCGCCTTGACATAAGACGCATTGGCGCAATCAAAGAAAAAGAAGATGTTGTTGGCAACCAAACCCGTGTTAAAGTGGTTAAAAACAAAGTCGCCCCACCATTCAAACAAGTGGAATTTGATATTCTTTATGGTGAAGGCATTTCCAAAGTCGGTGAATTAATCGATCTTGGCGTTAAAGCTGGCATTGTTGAAAAATCTGGCTCTTGGTATTCTTATGATAGCCAAAGAATTGGACAAGGTCGTGAAACTGCGCGTCAGTTCCTAAAATCTAATCCAGATCTTGCAAATGAAATCGAAGATAAAATTCGTAAAAATTCTGGCTTAATAGCCGAAGTTTTAGCAGGTGATAAAGCAGATTTCGAAGACGATATCTAAGATTATTATCCTTTAAAAGTTTGCGACCCTTGATATGCCTCATCAGGGGTCGCATCCATTTTAAGTATACAAACTATTTTTAATGCTAATAATTAGACTTAAATACAAAAATTGCTGCAATCAAAGCACTAAACACCTTGTACAATCTTATAAGGAATTTATACGAATAGTTTGGATACTCGCATTAGGGCAATGAGAATGGCAAGCGTAAACGATACTAGAAAAACATTTTTAGACTATTTTGGGGCTAACGCGCATAAAATCACGCAATCAAGTCCATTAGTTCCACAAAATGACCCTACTCTTATGTTTACTAATGCGGGCATGGTCCCATTTAAAAATATTTTCACTGGTCAAGAAACCCCGCTAAGTCCACGCGCGACTTCTTCACAAAAATGTGTAAGGGCGGGCGGAAAACATAATGACCTTGATAATGTTGGTTATACCGCGCGTCACCATACATTTTTTGAAATGCTTGGTAATTTCTCTTTTGGAGATTATTTCAAAGAAGACGCAATTAAATTTGCGTGGGAATTAATCACCAAAGAATACGGTCTTAATAAAGAAAAACTATTAGTTACGGTTTATCATACTGATGATGAAGCGGCGAATCTTTGGAAAAAAATCGCAGGCTTTAATGATGATAAAATCATTAGAATTCCAACGTCTGATAATTTCTGGTCAATGGGTGATACTGGCCCTTGCGGTCCATGTTCTGAAATTTTCTATGATCATGGTGAGCATATTTTTGGTGGCCCACCAGGGTCAAAAGATGAAGACGGCGATAGATTTATTGAAATCTGGAATCTTGTTTTCATGCAATTTGAAAGACATGCGGACGGAAGCCAAACAAGCCTTCCAAAGCCTTCAATTGACACCGGCATGGGTCTTGAAAGAATTTCAGCAGTACTTCAGGGTGTGCATGATAATTATGATATAGATTTATTCAAATCGCTTATTAATGCTTCAGAAAATCTAACCAATACCAAAGCCGAAGGCGATAAAACCCCAAGCCATAGGGTAATTGCCGACCATTTACGCGCAAGCTCTTTCCTTATTGCTGATGGTGTTACCCCTTCAAACGAAGGTCGCGGCTATGTATTACGCCGCATTATGCGCCGCGCGATGCGTCACGCCCATATTCTTGGCGCAAAAGAGCCTTTATTGCACCGTTTAGTGCCAACCTTGGTTTCTGAAATGGGCGCAGCATACCCAGAGCTTAAGAGAGCAGAAGCATTCGTAACCGCAACCCTTGAACAAGAAGAAACTAGATTCCGCAGAACATTGGGACGTGGCCTTGCCCTTCTTGAAGAGGCTTCAAATGGCTTAAGCAAAGGTGATAGTTTCAAAGGCGAAACCGCATTTAATCTTTATGATACTTATGGCTTCCCTGTAGATCTTACTCAAGATGTATTACGTGCACGCGGTATTGGCGTTGATATGGATGGCTTTAATGCCTCTATGGAAAAACAAAAAGCCGAAGCACGCAAAAATTGGGCGGGTTCAGGCCAAGCGGCAACCGATACTATTTGGTTTGAATTATTCGATAAGCTTGGTACTTCTGAATTCCTTGGCTATAGTGTAAGTGAAGCTAGCGCAAGCGTAACCGCGATTGTATCAGGCGGCAATTCACTTGAAGCAATCGAAAATGCAGAAGCCGAAATCATTTTCAACCAAACACCTTTCTATGCTGAATCGGGCGGTCAGATTGGCGATAAAGGCATAATTACATTTGATAATGGCGCGGTTTTTGAAGTAAGTGACACTCAAAAACGTGCGGGCGGACTTTTCTGCCATATTGGCAAATTAACTGGTGCGGTTAAAATCTCTGATGCGGCAAGCTTGAAAGTAAATACCGAAAGGCGCGCACAAATCGCGGCTAACCATTCGGCAACGCATTTACTTCATAAGGCATTACACCAAGTTCTTGGCCCACATGTTGCACAAAAAGGTTCTATGGTTTCCGAAGAAAGATTACGCTTTGACTTTGCTCATGGCGCATCTTTAAGCCGCGAAGAAATTGACCGCGTTGATAGTCTTGTGAATACAATTATTCGTCAAAATACACCTGTAAGCACAAAAATCATGACACCGGAAGATGCAATTAATGAAGGCGCTTTGGCTTTATTTGGTGAAAAATATGGTGCCGAAGTCCGCGTACTTGCAATGGGGCAAGATTTAGAAGATAAATCAAAAGCCTATTCGGTTGAACTTTGCGGCGGTACACATGTTGGCAATACAGGCGAAATTGGAACATTTGTAATTGTTTCCGAGGGCGCGGTTGCCGCCGGTGTAAGAAGAATCGAAGCAATGACGGGTTCGGCGGCACTTGATTATCTTAAATCATTTGGAAATTTGGCAAGAAATGCGGCGGATTTGATTAAATCACCAATCCTTGAACTTCCAAGCCGCGTAGAAGCTTTGCTTTCAGATAAAAAACGTCTTGAAAAAGAATTGGCGGAAACCAAACAAAAGCTTGCACTTGGTGCGGGCGGCGGCGAAAGCGCGATTGAAACCATTAATGGCATACAGCTTGATGCACGTATTCTTGATGGTATTGGCGCCAAAGATTTACGCCCTATGGTCAATGAAGCTATGCAAAAGCTTGGAAATGGTATTGTTGCTTATATTGCAAAAGCCGATGGCAAAGCCGCAATTGCAATTGCATCGAATACAAATGTAAGTGCGGTTGATTTAATAAAGCCTGCGGTTCTTGCAATGGGCGGTATGGGCGGCGGCGGCAAGCCAGACTTTGCACAAGGCGGCGCACCTACAGATACACAGTGCGAAGAAGGCATTGCGGCGATAAAAGCCGGAATTTAATTTATTCCGGCACTCTATCTTTTGGGAACATTCCAATTGGCCCTGGTTCGCCCTGCTCACTTGGTAAAATATCAGGCGTTAAAGGAACATTCGGTTTTTTAATCAAAAATTTATTCAATGCAATTTTTTGTGTTTTAAGTTATGAAATTAATAATGTTTTATTTTACGCAATCGTATTAAACTATTCAAAAATAAAATCGCCATTTTAAGAAATATTTATGTGAAACATTTTTACTTTATAATAAATAATAAAAATATTATTTGTTTACAAAACCAATTATATTAGAATTTATAACTTCTTCACCTAATAACTTGGTTACTTTAACATTTCTAAGAGCAACTTTTCTAACTGGCAATTCTTTATTGCCCTTAATGACACAAATATTATTGGCCTTATTTAGCTTAACATTTGTGACATAAACGCCTTCAATAGGTGTAAGTACCTTTTTAATAGTAGGCGTAAGATTACGCCATTGATATAAAACATCGCTATCAATACCCAATACCGCTTCGGAAACTTTATCAGCAGTTACATTTGAAAGATAAATATTCTTTACATACCCACCACGTCTTTCGTTGGTTTTTATAAAAAGAATATTAAATGTAAGTGATTTTAAATCATTTGGATCATTTTCAATTCTACAATTATCAACAAAGACATTTTCAACACCGCCCGCAAGCTCACTTCCGATTGCCATTAATTGATGGCCATTTTTAACAATACAATTACGCATAATTATATTTTTTGAAGGCGTATTAAGTCGCCAAGCATCAAATTCACGCCCTGATTTTACCGATATTGCATCATCACCTTGGTTGAAAACACAATCTTCTATAATCATGTTTTGTGTCATTTCAGGGTCAACACCATCATTATTATGACCATGAGCGCGAATTTTAACGCGGCGCATAATTATGTCTTTGCATAATAATAAATGGGTACACCAAAACGGGCTATTCTCCATTGAGTAATCTTGTAACAAAATATTTTTACAGCGATTAAATTGTATGAATTGCGGTCGCATATTTGCATTATTTTGCGTCATATCCCTTTGTTCAATAGGAACATTATTGACCGCCATATAATAAAGCGCAACAGATGCGTCTAAATGTGCTTTTGGTCTTGCATACCAAATTTTCCAAATATCAAGTTTTGCCTTAATATTACCTTCGCCAGTTATTGCAATATTTTCACATTCATAGGCGTAAATAAGCGGCGAGTAATTCATGCACTCAAGCCCTTCCCAGCTTGATTTTACAGCTGGCAAATAGTCTTCTGGCCTTTCAGAAAAAAGTAAAACTGCTTCCTTTTCAAGATGTAAATTCACATTTGATTTGAAATGAATTTTTTTAGTAGGCCATATGCCCGAAGGGATAATTACAATTCCGCCGTTAATTTCGTTTGCTTTGGAGATTGCCTTTTCAATTGCTATGCTTGTTTTTTCTATATCATTAACATCTGCCCCAAAATCAATAATATTAAACTTTGGTGAGCTCGAGAAATCCTTTAAAACAATTTCAGGCATATCAAATGGCGGCTTTGAATTCCTTGTATCACCATTAAAATTGGCACAGCCTGCTATTACAGGAGTGATAGCTAATGATTTTAATACTTCTCGACGTTTAAAATGATTTATCATTTATTTATTCCGGCACTCTATCTTTTGGGAACATTCCAATTGGCCCTGGTTCGCCCTGCTCACTTGGTAAAATATCAGGCGTTAAAGGAACATTCGGTTTTTTAATCAAAAATTTATTCAATGCAATTTTTTGTTTTTTAAGTTCTGAAATTAATAATGACGCATTCAAAGCAGACCCAGCCCAATTAGGATGCACGGTTTCATTTGGCGGGAAATATTCGGCTGTGACTTTTTCTTTACCGAGTTTATCATAATGGTTCGAAACTTTATCATTTAAATCAATGAATAAAACATCTTCTGATTTTGCAACTTGTTTGGCCCAAAGTGCGTAATCCTCAGTATTGCGATTTATTTTATTTTCTGTCCAACGATTTCTTGGGATAAGGCTTATTATAATGGGTGTTGCCCCTTTTGCTTTGATTTGCTTTACATATTCGCGCATATACCAGCCATATGTTCGGACGTTCTCAATTAAATTACCATTTTTGTCTTTAATTGTTCCGGTTTCATCGCCAATTCCTTTTAATGAACCACGACTATCATTATGACCAAATGCCATCATTACATAGTCATTAGGGCGAAGCATTTTTACAACATTTGGCCAAAGCTCTGGATCTTGTTGAAAGCTTCTTGATGAAGTGCCGCCCATGGCATCATTAACGACATGGATTTGTTCCCTATCAAAATAATACTTCATCATGCGACCCCAACCGAATTGACCCGCAGTTGCCCCATTATCACCCTTGCCATTGCGAACGGTTGAATCGCCAATAAGAAATAGAGCAGGCTTTTGCCCCGCCAATGCAATTTTGGATTTTAATAAAAATGGTGCAAGTCCCAAAGCAAATAGCTTTAATAAATTTCTTTTTGAAATTGGCTTTGTTATTGGCATTTTCATTCTCCATTATTTATATAATCAGACATAATAAGAATATATTCTATACTCAAGTTAAATCGCATTAAAAAAGGCAGTCCT
>CAYUCW010000082.1:0-6623 GCA_964443435.1 uncultured Caulobacteraceae bacterium
TCCATTCCAGAAAAAGCACCCATTAACATTAAAAGGCTCGATTTAGGAAGGTGGAAGTTAGTAATTATTGCATCAATAGAATGCACTTTCTTCCCTGGATAAATGAAAATATCGGTTTCTTTTGCACAAGGCATTATCTTTCCGTCAACATAAGCGCTTTCAAGACTTCGCAAAGAAGTAGTCCCAACACAGATTATTCGATTATTATTTTGCCTTGCTTGATTTAAAACTTGCGCGGTTTCTTCACTTATAATGAAGAATTCTTTATGCATTTTATGATCTTCAAGATTATCGGTTTTAACAGGTAAAAACGTCCCTGCCCCAACATGAAGCGTTACAAAGACGCGTTTAACCCCTAAAGCATCGATTTTGGCAAATAATTCATCAGTGAAATGTAGCCCTGCGGTCGGTGTCGCCACCGAGCCATCATGTTTAGAATAAATAGTTTGATAATCCGACTTATCTTCTTCATCTGTCTGACGCTTTAAACCAATATAGGGCGGAAGCGGCATTTTACCGACTGCAAAAATTGCATTTAATAATTCGATGCCAGAAAGATTAAACTCAAGCTCGATTTCGCCGCCATCTATTTTTTGGGTAACAAGAGCGCTTAATTCGTCAAAATGGATTGTATCGCCAATTTTTAGCCTTTTAAACGGCTTGGCGAAGGCTTGCCATGTATTTCCGTTAATCTGTTTAAGAAGATTAATATTAATCGGCACATCATTTGAAATTTCATCGCGCTTTTTACGGATTCCATTTAAATTAGCCGGAATAGTGCGTGAGTCATTAAAGACAAGAACATCCCCTGCCTTTAAAAATTTAGTTATATCAGAAAAAATAGCGTCCTGAAAATTTTCACCAACCACCAAAAGCTTAGAAGAATCACGCGGCCGCGCTGGCTTTAACGCGATTAATTCTTGCGGTAGTTCAAAGTCAAAATCTTCAAGAAGCATATATAATTATGCAACTTTAGCAGAAATAATTTTTCCAGGTTTTTTAGGCGGCTCACCTTTTGGAAGTGCGTCAACTGCTTCCATGCCATCTGTAACAACACCCCAAACCGTATATTGATTATCAAGGAAAGTTACATCTTCAAAGCAAATAAAGAATTGGCTATTTGCGGTGTGCGGCTGATTAGTACGCGCCATAGAGCATACACCACGAACGTGAGGCTCTTTATTAAATTCAGCTTTAAGGTCTGGCTTTTTAGAACCGCCCATGCCCGAACCATTTGGGCAACCAGTTTGCGCCATAAAGCCATCGATTACGCGGTGAAAAATAATTCCATCATAAAAACCTTCGCTTGCAAGCTCTTTAATGCGTGCAACATGGTTAGGCGCAAGATCAGGGCGAAGCTGAATAGTTACTGTACCAGTATCTAATTCTAAAATAAGTGTATTTCCGTCAGACATTTGAAACTCCAAAATAAAAGCTGGGCTAAAATAAAAACTGCAAATGCGTTTATCCGCACTTGCAGTATAAATAAAGTAAAATTGTAAGAACTTACGGTTTTAGCCTAAACTAAACCCCGGGGAATAAATCGCCTTCTAAGTTCGAATTTGCAAAATCCCAATTCACAAGTTTTTCAAGGAAAGTTTCAATGAATTTTGGTCTTAGATTTTGATAATCTAAATAATAAGCATGCTCCCACACATCAATAGTAAGGATTGGCTTATCACCTTTTGTAAATGGTGTTTCGGCATTAGGTGTTTTTGTAACTTTTAATTTGCCATCTGTACCAAGTACAAGCCAAGCCCAGCCCGAACCAAACTGCGTTGCACCTGCTGCTTTGAATTCTTCTACGAATTTTTCATAAGAACCAAAATCCGCAGCAATTTTTTCAGCAATAGCACCAGTTGGCGCACCGCCACCATTTGGCTTCATTGAATGCCAAAAGAAAGTATGATTCCAAATTTGCGCCGAATTATTAAATACGCCCGCATTTGTTCCATCAGATGCCTTTACAATTTCAACCAAAGATTTCCCTGCAAAATCAGTATCTTTGATAAGATTATTAAGATTTACCACATATGCATTATGGTGTTTTGCGTGGTGATAGCTAAAAGTATTTGCCGAATAATAAGGCTCTAGAGCGTCATTAGCATAAGGGAGTTTTGGTAATTCAAAAGTCATGGTTCATTGTTCCTATAGGGTTTAATTATAAATATGAATTTATCAGATTATTTCAACCAGTAATACGAAATAATTTAATTCCCAGATACAATTTTAACATCTGGCGTGATTTCACAATTTGAAAAAGCCGCGCCTTGTTTTGTTAAATTTGCATTTAATTTGGTTTTAAATTCTGGGCTGTCAAATCTTTCAATAAATACTTTTTGTCTTTGCGCTTCTGGCACATCGGCAAGGATATAAACTTTATTCATCACATCGGGATTTAAAACAGGTTCACCAGTTTTAAGGCTTCTTACCACATCAAGGCCTGAAACCACCCTGCCCCAAGCGGTATAACGTCTATCAAGCGATGGATAAGATTGGCGCATTAAAAAGAATTGTGAATTTGCCGAGTTTTCAGCGTCACTACGCGCCATTGAAGCCACAGCAGGGCAATGATTAATCCAAGCCGTAACTTTTTTATCGACAGTTCTGCTCATTAGTGCATCTAATTGCGAAGTTACAGGGATAGAGCCGACCCAACCAATTTGTGCGCCGCCACGTGCCACCGCGCTTACAAATCCAATATCACTTCCGCGCCTAAAGCTAAACTCAGGGCCCAAATCAGGAAGTTGCGAACCGCCAGAGCCATCTCCCTTTGGATCACCGGTTTGCGCCATAAATGTGTCAATCACCCTATGAAATACAAGGCCATTATAGAAATTTGCGCGCGTAAGTTCTTTGATACGTGCCACATGATTTGGGGCAATTTGTGGTGCAAGCTCCACTATTATATTGCCTTTTGTGGTTTCAATAATAAGCAAATTTTCAGGATCGGCGGCGCGATATAAATTCAAACTAGGCGCTTTGACCGAAGCCGTAACTTGTGTAGGTTTTTTAGCAGGGGTTTGCGCCACCGCATTATTTGCAAGCAAAACCAATGTAGAAGCAATTAGAAACTTAAACTTATTTTTTGTCACTAAATTTCTCCAATAGTGCGATTTTTATGTTTTTAGGTACGAAATGTGAAACTTCACCGCCAAGTCTTGCAATTTCTTTTACAAGCTTAGAGGCAATCGCTTGATGTTGTGGATCGGCCATATAAAATACGGTTTCGATTTTATCATTAAGCTTTTGGTTCATTCCAACCATTTGGAATTCATATTCAAAATCAGATACCGCGCGTAGTCCCCTTATAATGCAATTTGCGTCATTTTTGGCGGCAAAATCCATTAAAAGACCATCCATTGGCATAACTATGATTTTTGAATCTGTCTTTACTGATTTAACTTCGGCGGTAACCATTGCCACCCGTTCATCAATTGTGAAAAGCGGACCTTTTTCAATATTAACCGCCACACCAATTATAAGAATATCGAATAATTTTACGGCGCGAGTAATAATGTCCAAATGACCATTGGTAATCGGGTCAAAAGTTCCTGGATACAGGCCAATTTTAGGCTTTTGTGTCACTTGGTTCATAAAGCTTGGTTTCCAAAAGAGCGATTAAGACGTTATTACTAAACAAATTAATCGCTCTAAGCAATATATTAAATCCTAAGCTTCGCCATTATCTGTTGAAGCCTCAGAAGCGGTATCTGTTATTATATTTTCAGCATCCATTTCTTCGACATCATCTTCAGGCTCAGTAATACGTTCAACCGAAACAACTTTTTCACTTTCGGCAACTTTAATAAGGGTTACGCCTTGGGTTGCACGTCCGGCTACTCTGATTTGGCTTACTTTTGTGCGTATAAGTTGTCCACCGTCCGTAACCATCATAAGCTGATCTGTTGGTTCAACCACAAATGCCGCCGTTAGATACGAATTTTTACGCGTAAGCTTATGCGCCGTAATACCTTTACCGCCACGACCAGTTAAACGATATTCATATGAAGAAGCGCGCTTTCCATAACCATCATCAGTAACCGCAAGAATAAATTGTTCTTTGGCCTTAAGTTCTAGGTATTTTTCATCCGATAGTGTAACGCCAGTTTGGCTTTCTTCGGTTTCGGTTTCCGCCTCTTCGCTTTCCGCGCTTACTTCAATGCCCATTTCGGCACTTAATTCTGCGCGTGAACGTTTAATATAAAGGCTTCTTTCCGATGAATCCGCTTCTACGCTATTAATAATAGTCATAGAAATAACTTCATCACCTTCGGCAAGATTTATACCACGAACACCAGTTGAATCACGGCCTTTAAAGACGCGAACATCTGTAACCCTAAATCTTATGCATTGACCCATTTTAGTGGTGATTAAGACATCATCATTAGGTGAGCATACAGCAACATTTATAATTGCGTCCTCATCACCTTCAAATTTCATTGCGATTTTACCACCGCGCGAAATACGTTTAAAGTCTTCAAGCGAATTACGTCTTACTGTACCTTTTTTAGTCGCAAACATAAGCTCTAAATCATTCCAGCTTGCCTCATCCTCAGGGAGAGTAAGCACGCTTTGGATACGCTCATCCTTATCAAAGGCAAGAATATTCGCAACCGAACGACCTTTGGTTCTTGGGTCGCCTTGTGGCAATCTCCAGACTTTTTCACGATAAACAAGGCCTTTATTAGTAAAGAATAAAATCGGTGAATGGGTTGAGGCCGCAAATAGGCCAACTACCCAATCATCATCTTTAGTATTCATACCTGAACGGCCTCTGCCGCCACGATTTTGTGTGCGATAAAGCGATAAAGCCGTACGTTTAATATAGCCAGCGTGCGAAAGTGTAACCACCATATCTTCACGCTCAATAAAGTCTTCATCATCTAGATCTAAATCGGCTTCGATAAAGATTGAACGTCTTGGAACCGCGAATTGCTCTCGAATGCTTGTTAAGTCGTCTTGAATAATTGCGACAATTCTGGCCCGTGAGCTTAGGATATCAAGTAAATCCGCGATTTTTTCCGCCAAAGTATTTACTTCATTTGATAATTCATCACGCCCAAGACCAGTTAATCTTTGTAAACGTAAATCAAGAATTGCGCGTGCTTGATCTTCGGAAAGCCTTACGGTGTTATTTTCCGATAAATGTGAGCGCGGGTCAGCAATAAGCGCGATTAAAGGCGCAAGATCTTTTGCCGGCCAATCACGCGAAGTAAGTTCCGCCCTTGCCGATGCTGGATCTGGGGCTTCACGGATAAGACGTACAACCTCATCAATATTTGCCACCGCAATCGCAAGACCAACCAAGTCATGACCTCTTTCGCGGGCTTTGCTTAGGCGGAATCTTGTGCGATTAGTGATAACAGTTTCGCGGAAGCGCAAGAATGTCATAAGCATTTGCCTAACATTCATTTGCATCGGAAGCCTATCCACAAGCGCGAGCATGTTTACACCAAATGAAGTTTGAAGCGGCGTATATTTATATAATTGATTTAAAACAACCTCAGCCGAAGCATCGCGTTTAATTTCGATTACAACGCGCATGCCTTTGCGGTCACTTTCATCACGAAGTGCCGAAATGCCTTCAATGCGTTTATCGCGCACTAATTCCGCGATTTTTTCAATCATAGACGCTTTATTTACTTGGTAAGGAATTTCATGAACAATAATTTGCTCTCTGTCGCCTCTACCTTTTTCAATATCAGTTTTAGCGCGCATAATTACCGAGCCGCGCCCTTCAAGAAGACCTTTTCTTGCACCGCTTCGGCCAACAATAAGTGCGCCAGTTGGGAAATCTGGACCAGGGATAATATCAAGTAAATCCATATCTGGTAAATCAGGATTTTCAAGCAAAGCAAGCGCCGCCGTACAAACTTCACCAAGATTATGTGGCGGAATATTGGTCGCCATACCTACGGCAATGCCGCCTGCCCCATTTACCAAAAGATTCGGGAATTTCGCAGGCAATACTGAAGGCTCTGAGTATGAACCATCATAATTATCAATAAATTCAACGGTATTCTCGCGCATTTCTTCCAAAAGAGGCATTGCCGCTTTTGCAAGACGCGATTCAGTATAACGCATAGCCGCAGGAGGATCGCCATCAACCGAGCCAAAATTACCTTGACCATCAACCAGTCTTAAAGACATTGAAAATGGCTGTGCCATACGAACCATAGCATCATAAATCGCGCTATCACCATGTGGGTGATATTTTGCCATTGTCGCACCGACCGTTTGCGCAGATTTTACATATTTCTTATCAGGGGTAAAACCTTCATCATACATTGCATATAAAATACGGCGATGCACAGGTTTTAAGCCATCACGCGCATCGGGTAATGCACGCGACACAATAACACTCATGGCATAGTCAAGGTATGAATGTTTAAGTTCATCCTCAATCGCGATTTGCTCTATGCCATCTTCCTCTGGAACCATTCTTGCGACAGGCGGCAAAGCATCGTTAGAACCATCACTATTCAGCTCATTTTCTATTTCATTATTATCGTCAGACAAGCCAATTACCCATTTTCAATTATTGTATTCTTAGAATCAGTAATAACACTAGCAGCAATATTGTTTTGCGCCAAATCAATGCCTGAAAAAACTGGGGATTA
>CAYUCW010000083.1:0-6502 GCA_964443435.1 uncultured Caulobacteraceae bacterium
GTTTTATACTTTAAACCTCACTCTAAAGCCTTAGGCAATTTTACTTTATATAGGCAATTTCACGACATTACACGCAAAAAAAAAGCCACGCTTGTGGCGGGGTTGTATTTTGGGTGCGGGGGCAGGATTAAGAACCCTAGCGGTCTTCAGGTTATGAGCCTGATATATATAGCTGCGTAAACTGCTTATTTTATTGATTAATTTTAAATGCAAAAATTTACTGTGCTAAAATCTGTGCTAATAGTCTATCCTTATCTTTTGCCAAACAATATCATTAAAACCACTATTACAAGCACTAATCCAACACCACTTGAAGGATAATAGCCCCAATTCATACTATAGGGCCAACGCGGAAGCGCGCCAATTAAAAACAAAACTAAAACTATGATGGCGATATTATAAATCATTTTATATCTTTTCTGAGAAATATGGCATTAATCACTCATTATTGCATATTTGGGTTTTGATTTAAGCTTCGGAAACTACCTATTTTGCTGAATAGTTTTCTAAATGACATGCCCCATAATTATCAATCATAGGTAATTTCCGATTCTATTTATTTTTGCTTGGCAATCTAAAACCTAATTCAAGGCAATAGAAATATTGCCGTCAAATTTTGGATTGCATTTGCAATCAAGATAAAAGGTATAAAATGAAAATCTCAAACTCAAATACATCTAAACCAAGGGCGATAAGAAAAATTCTTAGTTTTTCAATTATGGCCTTGTCAGTTGCATTCTCTTGCAGCCCAGCTTTAGCAGATGAAAGTCAGGCAAATAACTCGATTGCCGGCGCCGGCGCAAAAATCGAAATGGCAACCCGCCAAGCAGGCGTTGCCGGCAATCAAGGCGATCAAAGCTATAATATGTCACGTGAACGCTTTGAAAACTCAAAATTAGCATTTGCAAAAGGCAATTATGATAGCGCCGAAATGTTAGCCGATGAATCGGCTTTGCTTTCGGAATTAACAAGTGAAAAAGCAAAACTTGCCGCCCTTACCACAAGCAATAATGCCCTGTTAAATACTAATGCTCAGATTAGCGGCGAATAAAAGGAATTTATTATGAACAAATATACAAAACCACTTTTGCTTTCTATCGCTTTTATAACTCTTAGCGCTTGTGCGACCACCATGCCAAACCAAGCTATACAAGATGTGCAAATGCGTCTTTCTTCCGCCTATAGTGATAAAAAAATTGCCGAACGTGGGCAAGGCGATTTAGCCAATGCTAAATCTGCTCTAAGTTTGGCGCAAACCGAATGGAATCGCGGTGAAAAAGCGAAATCTAATCACCAGTTATTTATGGCAAATACATATCTTGAATTAGCCGAAACGCGCGGTGCACAAGGCAAAATGGAAGCTTCGATTGCTAATTTACAAAACCAAGCAAAGCTTAATAAAAGTAATGGCATAATTGCAGATCAAAACTCTCAAATAAATGATATGAATATTACATTGACTACGCGCGACCAGCAATTAGCGGATGCACAGGCACAATTACGTGATTATGACATGAAGCCTACTGACCTTGGTTCGACTATGGTGCTTCAAGATGTTAGCTTTGAAACTGGACGCTCTGTTTTATTACAAGGCGGCGTTAATCGTTTACAACCACTTATCAAATACCTTAGCTTAAGCCCGAATACACGTGTAAGAATTGAAGGTTACACCGATAATGTAGGCGGCGCGCAATATAATCTTGATCTATCGTTAGACAGAGCGAACGCAGTTAAAACAATTCTGATGAATGCAAATGTCAATTCTAATAGAATTGAAACTTATGGCTCTGGCTTTGAAAAACCTATTGCCACCAACACAACACCGTCAGGTCGCCAATTAAATCGCAGGGTTGAAATTACACTTCTAAAACAACCCGGCCTTTAAACGTCCCCCCAAACTGAGACCCCGCTTCCCCAGCGGGGTCTATTCTTTTAAGGGATTTTGGCTTGCGGCGATAACTAAACGTGCAAGTGAAGGAATTGATTTTGTATTGGTTTTACGCATTATTAAAGCGCGATGATTTTCAACCGTTCTTTGGCTTATACCAAGTTCATAGGCGATTAATTGACTTGCTTTACCCGCCATAACACCATTCATAACCTCGATTTGACGCGGCGTTAGGCCTTTAATAAGATTGGCCGCATCGGCTTGCCATTCAAAAAGCTTATCCTTATCTTTGCTATAAGTGAGAGCAAGTTCAACAGATGATATTAAATCATTTGGCTTTATTGGCTTTTCAAGAAAGTCCATAGCGCCCGCTTTCATCGCTTTGACCGACATTGAAATATCAGCATTTCCAGTTATCATAATCGTAGGAATTGTAATTTTCATTTTCTTTAAAAGTTCAAGCAATTCAATCCCATCAATTTGCGGCAAATATGCATCGATTAAAATGCAATCCGCTTTATTTATATAATCTGATTTAAGAAAAGTTTCTGCGCTTGAAAAGTCAGACACATTATATAATTTACCTTCAAAAGTTTGTCTTATCGCTTCACGTATTGAATTATCATCATCAATAATAAAAACCCAAGCGGCATCAGGAAGTATTCGCGCTTTTTGATTTTCAATTTTCAATGAATGCTTTGGTTTGACTGGAATTCCTAATTGCTGTGCAATCAATGTTGTTAAATCGCTATGCTTAACTGGCTTATTTAATTGCAAGCAATTATTTCTATTCCGTCGTCCCAATAATATAAATTATCTGAATAAACTAAATATAGGTTTTCATTATCACGGCGTGCAATCATTCCATATTTTCCATTAATTTTTTTTGGAAACAAAGCCATTCCTTTATTCACAGACGCACTTCCAGTAAGTGGGAAAAGCTTGAACTTTAAAAAGTCTTTGGTTTGTAAAAATTCTGAACGTATCATATGGCCGTCATAGGCGGTAAAAGTGGCGCAATATGTTATTTCACCATTATCTTCAAATGCCGCGAATCTTGCGTCTTCAATCCCGTTACTTTGATTTAATGTTACAGGGAAAATCACTCTTTCACTTATATCAGAGCTAGCAAATTCAAGCTCCGTTTCGTCGCCATTATCACAAGGCGTGCGACAAATGACTTGCGGCAAAATTGCAAGTTTAGAAACGGGGTCAAGGATTACACGACCATCAATTGCAATTATTCCACTTCTAAATGTAAGTGAGGAAACATGACCCTCACCAATCGCCCTTAAGGAAAGAATAAAACGTATGCCGCCAACCGGTACGTCTTTTTGATTTGGATGTATTACAATGCTTGGATTAAAAAGCGCGGCAGCTTCATAGGCATATTCATTTAAAAAATATGCACCAATCAGCTGGCTTTGTGTAGTATTAAAATCTTCATGCAATTGGAAAGCTTCTTCCATTTCATGAGCACGTGCTTCAAACCGCGCAAGTATATTAGAATGGCGGTCTTGAAAATTTTCTAAAACATTAGCCAATAGAAGCTTTGCCGCCTCATCATCAAGTCCCATAACTCTATCGACTATATGGTTTGCCCGCTTTTTATCGGTTGGCATTAAATCTCTGGGTTCAACTGATGGACTAAACGGGCGTAGAATTACCCGCGTTGGATCCGGCAATAATGATAGGCCTTGCCGATTTAATATGTTTGATTGAGTCAAAATTTTCCTTTTTCCATGCCTTTGGCATTAATTGCGCAAATATATTCATATCACACTGGCTTAATAAATAGGCGAGGACGGATTCGGCGCCACAATTTTCATTCACTCGGTCATGGTGTAGGCCATCAAAGCAAGATCCCGTAATTGGATCAATTAAAGAAACCCCAAGGTCATTTTTTCCAGAGAACCAATTATAAGCTTTTTTGGCTTCTAAATACCAAATATCATTTCGTGTAATTTGGTATGCAGTAAGGCATGCACTAATACTTGCCTGCGCCTCTACTGGTTGTTGGTCAAATTTTTTATCTGACATTCCAGTTTCAAAAAAGCCTTCGGTTGCATATGGTCTGAAATAATTGTTTTTACTGGTTTGCGCATTCATTATAAATTTTAAGGTTCTAAGCCCCGCTTTGATAAACTTATCATCATTTAAAATTTTGCCTGCAATAATCAAAGCTTGTGGCATGCGCGCATTTTCATAAGATAGTCCGTGTTCAAACCAATACCAATCTTCTGAGCTATTATTCTCTAAATGATAATAAAGGCGAGATGCCAAAATTCTGGCAAAATTTTTGTCTATAGGATTTGCTTCAAATCCCAAGATGGCAAACGCAACCGCTCTTGGTGAAGTAAAACTAATAGTAGATTTATATGCGTTTTTGAAAAGTGCTTTCGCCCAGTTTCTTTGATTTTCATCCTTGCCATCACGGACGCAATTGCCTAAAGCCCAGAGAGTTCTTCCGTGGCTGTCTTCCGAGCCTTGCGCCTCTAACCAATCACGACCAAAACTCATGAAATTACGAAAGCGCCCATTGTCATTATTCCAGGCGTGCTGAATAAATGCCGCAAAAATAATTGAGTTTTTTAACGGTGCAACTTGTGCCGCCGACATCCTGCAAGAAAGTAAAAGTGCACGCGCATTATCATCAACACAATATCCATGATGCCTATCAGGTACTTGGTAAATTGCGTGCTGAGTTATTCCTGTATCATCACACATTGAATCAAAATAATCAGTAATTATTGGTAATAATGATACCTCTGACTCATTTTGATAAAGACTATAATCTATTATTTTACTTGAATTAATCGCGTTCTTAAATACTTTTATATAGTCTTGCGCAATGCATGGCCAAATCATTTCACGCCCTGCGATGAATGCGGTTTTGCGAATTTTATTTCTCAATTCATGATCTTGCAACATATGTGAAATTTTTTCGCCAATTGCTTTGGAATCATTAAAAGGAACAATTATTCCGCGACCATCTTTAAGAAGTTCATTTGCGTGCCAATAAGGGGTGGAAATCACGACATTGCCAAGTCCAAAACTATAGGCAAGTGTTCCAGATGTCATCTGATCTTCATTTAAATAAGGCGTTACATAGACATCGCAGGCGCTTAGGTATTTTACAAGATCTTCTAGACTAACAAAATCATCTATAAAGAAAACTTGTTTTTCAACACCTAATTGTTTTGCTTGCTTTTTAAGCTTATTCCGATATTTCTCACCCTCAGATTTTACTAAATTTGGATGAGTCGCGCCAAGAACAATGTAAATTGAATCTGGGCAATCTAAAAGAATTTTAGGCATGGCTTCAATGACCAAATCAATACCCTTACTTCTGGATAAAAGTCCAAAAGTAAGAATTATAGTTTTGCCGGCAAATCCTATATCGCTTTTTGCAAGATCTGGGTCGAGAAATTCTAAATCAGGAATACCGTGCGGAATAACTTCTATCTTTTCACTGGGAACTTTATAAATGCTTTCTAAAAGCTCTTTGCCCTTATAAGCCATTACAATTAATTTTGAAGAATGATTAATAATTGAAGTTAGAACTTCAAACTGTTTCTTAGAAGGATGTTCAAGGATTGTATGTAAAGTTGTTACAATCGGAATTCTTACATTTTCTAGTAATTTAAGAATATTTTCGCCGGCCTCGCCGCCAAAAATTCCGAATTCATGTTGAAGGCTTAACACGTCAAAACCACCGAATTTAATGAATTTTGCGGCTTCTAAATAATCACTTATTTCATCATCATGTATTTCATACTGAACTTTTTCAGGATAATTATAATTCGCTGGAAAATCTGTCATTGCGATTGTTACAGTTTCAACATTTAGAGAGTTTGAAACCGAGGTTTCTATATCATTCGTAAAAGTCGCAATGCCACATCTACGCGGTAAAGAATTGCCCAAGAAGGCAATCTTTAAATTGCTTTTGCGATTACTCATTTTCATCATTGAAATCCGCAAGCTTACGAAAAAAATCAGTGTTCTTTTGTTCTTCTGTGGCCGCTATATATATAAAGGGCGCTTCGGGCTGTTCATCAGCAAAAATACTCTTTATTCGGTTAATAATATTCCTTGAGTGGCTGCTCCATTTTTCCATTTCAATTGGAGGAATACTCGCAAAGGGACTTGGGTGCATGATTATAATTTTTTTATCTAGGCCATCTGATATTAAATCAGTGTTCCCAACTATATGTTTAGCCATCTTAGTCTCCTTTAGAAACATTAACTAAATCAGCTAAGCACCTTGAATATAATTCACACAACGTTCGGAATCTACTTAGTGGCTAAAAATTAGCATATTTACAATGGCTTAGGAAGATATATTAAAACTTACTTGTGTTTGTGTAGGCGATAAAAATCGCCATAATTTTTTGCAAACAAATTAATCAATACAACAAGTCAAAAAAGCTTTATATATAATTATATGCTTAATTCTAGCGATTGACCCTTAGTTAGGTATAGGAAAATCAAATTGCCAATTTAAAGTCTTATACTTTATGCTAACTTAAGTTTTAAGCCTATAACCTATACCAGGGATGGTGATTATATATTTAGGATTCATTGGGTCATCATTTAGTTTTTCGCGTAAATGTT
>CAYUCW010000084.1:0-2212 GCA_964443435.1 uncultured Caulobacteraceae bacterium
CCAAACTTGATTTGGGCAAACCCTTTTGTGGCCCCGATTGAGTATCGGCAAATTGGGCATATGAGATACTAGGTAAGACGCTAAATGCAAAAATTAATAAGCTAAAACAATAAATAATAAATTTTTTCATAATTTTATATAGCCTATTATTTTAATTTAGAAAACATCTAATGCCCCATAATTTGTGGGCCGCTATTTGGTTTTGGCTTTGGTGCAAACCAAATTGTCATTGCCGCAAAAAAAGTTACAAATGCAAGTACAAAGAATGTTTGATTGGTGGCAAGCATCACCGCCTGCCCTTGCAAGTTCTGTGAATAAATAAGTGCGGTTTCAAGCTTTGTTTGACCCATTTGTGACATTTGTCTTGCAACTTCACCTGAGGCATCAATGCTTCCTACCATATCGGCATAATTTTGCTTAATTTTACCTTCCCAAACAGTAGTTACAATAGATGTAGCAATTGCCCCCGCCAAAGTTCTCAGGAATGCCATAAGACCGGATGCAGATTCAGCCTCTTCAGGATTTACACTACTAAGGGCAAGCCCGCTTAAGGGTACAAAGAATAAAGGAAGCCCAATACCCATAATTAATAATGGAAGCGCAACATTCCAATAAGTCATATCGGTTGTACCAAAAGATCGAATAAGTGCAATAATACCAAGCCAAGACACACCTATGAACACCATTTTTCTTGGATCAAATTTTGTGATTAATCCGGCAACAATTGGGGATGCAATAACCGCCAACACTCCACTCCAGGCAGTTGCTTTTCCTGACCATTCAGATGTATAGCCCATGAACCCTTGAAGCCATAATGGGTTAAGAACATTTATTCCAAAAAACGCACCAAATGCAAATACAAGTGTAATAAGTGCGGCGGTATAACCTCTATGCCTAAAGACCCTTAAATTTACTATCGGATGTTCTTCTGTAAGCTCCCATATTATAAAGGCAACAAGTCCAATTATGAATATTATAAATAATACTCTTACTTCTGTTGCCGCAAACCAATCATGTTCTTTGCCAAGATCTAGCATAATTTGTAATGCGCAAACCCAAATAATTAATAAGATAAGCCCAATATAATCAATAGCTTGCTTAATTATTTTGACTTCATAACGTTTAAGCAATGGCCAAGCAAAAACTGAGCAAACTATAGCAATTGGGACATTAATTAAAAAAGCAAATTCCCAAGCATAATTATCGCAAATATAACCACCAAGAATAGGCCCTGCTACAGGGGCAACAAGCGTCGTCATGGCCCATATCCCCATCGCCGCACCCGCTTTTTCTTTTGGGAATATTCGCATTAGCAATGTTTGCGACAAAGGCATCATGGGACCACCAGAAAGCCCTTGTAAAACCCTTGAAAATATAAGCATTTCAAAAGTATGCGAAATGCCGCAAAGAAAACTTGCTATGCCAAATAATAGCATTGAAACCGTGAAAACTCTTACTGAACCAAATCTAGCGGCTAGCCATCCTGTTAAAGGCACAATAATCGCTTCGGCAACTGCATAAGACGTTATTACCCATGTACCTTGAGAATTTGTAATGCCAAGACTTCCGGCGATGGTTGGAACGGCAACATTTGTAATAGTCATATCAAGCACTGCAATAAAATTGCCAAGTGCAAGCATCAATGCTGCTATCCATAATGCGCCACCTGAAAGCTTTAAGCTTCCATTATCTAGCATCTCATCGGCTTTGCCTATGATGTCGGTTTTAGTCATTATTATTTTTCTTTAGTGTCAATTTTTACTGACATTGAAAGACCAATTTTAAGTGGATGTTTTGCCAAATCTTGCTTATCAAGATTAATTCTAACTGGAAGCCTTTGAACGACTTTAATCCAATTACCCGTAGCGTTTTGTGCTGGTATTAATGAAAATGCTGAGCCTGTGCCGCCTGAAATGCCGGCAACTTTGCCATGAAACACAATTTTTTCACCATATAAATCGGACGTTACTTCAACTTTTTGCCCAAGCTTGACTGACTTTAATTGACCTTCTTTGAAATTTGCATCAACATGAATTTCATTAATTGGAACAATTTCCATAAGCGTTGCACCAGCTTGAACTCTTTGTCCAAGCTGTATTTGACGACGCGCAACTACACCAGAAACAGGGGCAATAATAGTTGCCCTATCATAGTCAATTTGCGCACGTTTTAATTTAGCCGCAGCAAGTAATACTTCAGGGTTATTTTCAAT
>CAYUCW010000084.1:2312-6189 GCA_964443435.1 uncultured Caulobacteraceae bacterium
TGTGCACCAAATTGCTTATCGCTTGCCATCGCGCCAGTAACTTTTCGGATAATAACTTGATATTCGGCCTCAGCTTGTCTTACTGCTAGTTCTGCATCTGCACTATCAATACGGACAAGAACATCACCTTTATTTACAAATTGAGTGTCAATTACATTAATTTCACTAATAGTACCTGTTATGCTTGGTGTTACTTGCGCGACTTCGGCGGCGGCATAGGCATTATCTGTTTTGACATATCGATTACCAATATTCTTATTATAGTAATCAACACCAAAAGCACCAATTGCCACAATTATTGCTAATCCTGAAAATAACACGATGCGTTTTTTAGTATTATTTGTTTTAGGAGTTTCGGTAGGGAGTGTATTTTCTTCTGACATTATTGTTTCGCCATATTATTTTGTGATTGGTTATAACCGCCGCCTAAAGCCTTAATCAAAGCGATTTCTAAAGGCATTGCGCGATCTTCTAAATTGGTTTTTTGAGTTCTTGCATTGATCAAAGCTGATTTTGCATTAATCACATCAAGATTAGTGGCAAGGCCGCCGTCTTTGCGCTTTTTAATTAATTCATAGGCAGCTTTGGTATCTTTATAAACTGCATCAGCTGAAGCGATTTCATCATTCAAAGCCCTATAGCTTATTGCAATTTGACCCACTTCATTAAAGGCATTTATTACGGCTTGATTATAATTTGCCACCGCAAAATTATAATCAGCTTCTGCGCTTCTCAAAGAAGAATCTAGCGCTTTTTTTGCAAATATTGGAAGGGTGACGGCTGGACCAAATTGACCAATCAATGAGCCATTATCAAAAAGCCTATCAAGCCCTAAAGCATTTAAACCAACAGATCCATTTATACTAATGTTTGGATAATATTGAGTTACCTTAACTTCTATTGTGTTCGCGGTTGAAACGACCCTTAGCTTTGCCGCATTAATATCAGGACGTCTAGCAACTAATTCTGCTTTTAAATCTTGCGGCAAACCATATTTACCATTCACACTTATATTTGGTTGGGTAATTTTAGATGACCATTCCGGGCCATGACCTATAAGCGATGAAATAGCATTTTTTTGTAATGCTATCATTTCATCTTGACGCTTAATCATAAGTTTAATGCTATTTATTTCTGCATTCGCCAAATCGGATTTAGATTTTAAATCTAAACCATTTTTAACCCTAAGATTTATTAACTCCGCATAATCTTGTTTTAATCCAAGCAATTCCTGCATATCGGTTTTATCATGATACATAGCAATTAATTTAGAATATTCACTTGCAATGGCCGTTGATAAAGCAACCCTTACATTGGCTTCATCCGCCCTTGCCGCTTCAATTAAAGAAATTGCAGACAATAATTGAGAGCGCTTTTTGCCCCAAACATCAAGCTCTCTTTTGGCATCAATTGTAATCTGTCCATAATCTTTAAATCCTTTTGGCGCGAACGCTTTTGGAAAAATTGAATTATAAGATTGCTTTTGGAAATATGGACTTCCATTTGCCGTAGCCTGTAGCCCAGAAGTTGCATCAATAATATCCGCAAAATAAATTGCTTGCTGTATTCTTGCTTGCGCAATTTCCAAACTAGGAGAATTAGAAAGCGCTTCATAAATAAGACCATTAAGCTGCGAATCTTTATAGCCAAGCCACCATTCTTCTTTTGGCCAGTTTCCACTTATTCCTTGAAACGAATTATTAGTTTCAATTTTATAAGCATCTATTGCGGCGGTCTTTTTAATTGGGGGAGGAACAGAAGCACAAGCCGATAGAAGCGCAAAACTACTGACCACAATCAATATGCTAATTTTTGTTATTTTTTTTATCATAAAATTTTCGCAAGTTAAACTAAACTGAACAGTTCATTTATATAGCAAAGAATATTTGACTTTGTCAATATATAACTGTACACTTTAGTACAGTTAATTGGGAGTCGTTCGAAATTGCGCATAAAAAGTGAAGAAAAAAGACAGCATATTATAGATGTTGCCTCTAAACTATTTGCAACACAGGGTTTTGATTCTGCCTCTATGGCCGATATTTCATCAATGGTTGGCGGATCTAAGGCGACAATTTATAATTATTTTAAATCCAAAGAAGAAATTTTTGTTTGTGCGGTTCAAAAATTCGCAGAAGAAAAGAAGCAAAAACTTTATGAATGTTTACACGAAACCGATAATGATCCGCGCAAAACACTTGAAACTTATGGTATTAGATTATTAGACTTAATTACAAAGCCTGAAGTTGTCGCGGCTAAACGTATGATATACTCACCTACTACATCAAGTGAGCTTTCAAATAAGTTTTATGAAATGGGCCCTAAAAGCTCCATGAAGCACGTATCGCAATATTTGCAGACACAAATGGATAAAGGCGCAATAAAAAAAGGTGACGCACTTCTTGCGGCAAATCATTTATGTGCTTTAATCTGCTTTAATATAAGTGATAAGACTTTGTACCAATTGCAAAAAACATTTACAAATCAAGAGCTTGAATCTTATGTCAACAACGCCCTTGATTTATTCTTTTGCAAATATGGCGTTTAGAGCTTTATAACTGCCCCGTCATTATCGGCACTTTTATACATTGCCTCAATTAGCTTCATATCTCTAAGCCCCATTTCACCAGGGGTGCGATGCTTGGTATTTGATAAAGCCGCAAGTGAAAAGCCATCAAGCTGTGCCGCAAATTGCGTTAATGGGTCGCCCGCATTTATCGCCAAAGGCGCCTGACCATCTCGATATAATATTGGCTTAACTTGATCATAATTTGAAGCTGGCTCAAGGTTTAATCCACCTTTTGTGCCAAAAAATCTTTGCCTTGAAAGATATGAATAATCATAAGAAGAAGACCCTTGCGCATTTAATGCCGAAGCAAAATGTAAGCGCCAAGCAAGGCCGCCTTCAACTTCTTTAAATCTTGGATCATTTTTTGGGGTATTATAAACCGCCGAAACCGCAATCGGGGCTTCATCAATATGCATAAGCGCACCATTAAGCGCATAAATCCCAATATCATACATTGAACCGCCACCACCAAGCGACTTTGTTAAACGCCATTTATGCGGCAAATAATCTGGATTGGCTACAAAGCCTGCATCCCCTGATGTTTGGCGAATAATACCAATTTCACCTGCTCTTGTAGCTTTTAAAGCGGCAATATTATTTGGTTCAAAATGAACCCGATAGGCAACACCCAATTGCTTATTTGCGGCCTTTGCGGCGGCAATCATTGCTTCACATTCAGCCACAGTTGAAGCCATAGGCTTTTCACAAAGCACGTGCTTCCCTGCTTTTAATGCCCGAATTGTATATTCGGCATGCATACCAACCGGAAGAATAATATAAACACAATCAATATCAGGATTATTTTTTATATCGTCAAAATTCTTATAATCATAATAGCTTTTTACCCCGTATTTCTCACCATAAATTTTTAATTTCTCAGGTGTGCCGGACACAAAAGCCGTCATTTTCGAATGTTTTGAGAATGCAAAATTGGGCATAATTTGATTAACCGCAAAGCCGCCAAGCCCGACAATCGCCCAATTGGCTTTGCGTATAGTGCCATCAGAGGCAAAAGCCGAACTGGCAAATGGAAGACTTCCAGCGGCAACCAATAATCCACGGCGATTAATTTCAAATCTATTCATTTTATGCCCTTGTATGTATATTTTATATGTTGGAGCTTAAAATAATTAGCTTATAAGAGCAATGGGAAATATGAATTAGTTCAATTTAATTAATTGAAAATCAAATATAAACATAAAAGCATTAAATAAATCTTGCGAAAATACCAATATATTCAATATGTTATGAAGATAAAGTGGCAGCTCCTACGGGAGTCGAACCCGTCTTTCCTGAATGAAAATCAGG
>CAYUCW010000085.1:0-2566 GCA_964443435.1 uncultured Caulobacteraceae bacterium
TACAAATAAACCTGAGTTTCATACTTGACCGCAGAGAAATAAAATCACAATCAAATTATGTGAAACAAGATAGACCAAATAATTCAAGACCTCGTAATAACTCTTTTAATAAAGGGCGTGATAATTCGCGCGTTGCAAGAGGCGGCTATAGAGAGCGTCCATGCCCTGATGACGCACGTCACGCCGCCGCCAAGCTTGTGTGGGAAGTTCTAGAAAACAAAACCACGCTTGATGAGGCCATGAATATTGAAGATAGCTATAATAAGCTTTTGGGTCGTGATAGAGGTTTTGCCGCTTATATTGCCAAATCAGTTTTTAGATATCTTGGGCCAATTGATAAATTAATTGCCGAGCAATTGAAATCACCACTTCCTGATACCGCATATTATGCGCGCGCCCTTCTAAGGTGTGGTGTGGCGCAATATCTTGCAAACCTTGCACCAGTTCACGCAATTGTTGGACGTGCGGTGGATTTGGCAAAAGCCGATAAAGTTGCACAAGGCATGTCAGGACTTATTAATGCGGTATTGCGTAAAATTGTAACCAATGAAGTCTTGCCAGAAATTAATCCTTTAAAGCTTTTGCCGAATGTCTGGATTAATCGCTATATTAATGCATATGGTACTGAAAAAGCTTCAAAAATCGCGGCATCAATTTTAAATATTCCGCCGATAGATTTTAGCATTGATCCAACAATCACCGAAGCGGGCATGAAATCAATTGCCGAAGAATATAATGCACAGATTATTTTTAAATCTTTGCGTTCCGAAGCTTTAATCGAAGGCTTTACGCAAACTGATGCTTGGCAAGATGGTAATATTTGGGTTCAAGATGTTGCGGCTTCACTTCCTGCCTTAATCCTAAAGCCAAAACAAGGTGACGAAGTCCTTGATATGTGCGCCGCCCCAGGTGGTAAAACCATTCAATTATGCAAAATGGGCGCAAAAGTTACCGCGCTTGATAATAATGAAGAGCGTTTAAAAATAACTGCCGAAAACATTGCGCGTACTAATACAAATGCCAAGCTTCTTCTTGGTGATGCGCGCCAAGTAAAAGGCGAATATGATGCAATATTGCTTGATGCGCCTTGTTCGGCATCGGGCACTATGCGCCGTAATCTTGAAAGCCCTTGGATTAAGACCCCTAATGATTTGCCAAAATTCATTAAAACCCAATCTGAATTAATGATTGCCGCAATTGGTGCCTTAAAAACAGGTGGTAAATTGGTTTATTCGGTTTGCTCTCTTGAACCTGAAGAAGCGGAGATTGCAATTGCAACGGCACTTGAAAATGGGCTTGTGATTGATAAAATTTCAGCCGATGAAGTAGGGCCTTTAGCCGATGCCATAGAAGACAGAGGCACAATGCGAATTTTGCCATATATGCTTTCTGAAATTGGCGGCATTGATGGCTTTTTTATTGCAAGATTTATTAAAAAATAAACATATAAGCCTATACTCCTGAATTGACAAATAAGAATCCTAACCTATCTTATTTGTTATAACAAATCGGAGTTTCAAATGAAAATCGGTATCCCTAAAGAAATTAAACCGCAAGAAAACCGCGTTGGTGCTACTCCCGGCACTGTGTCACAATTAATTGCCGCTGGTCATGAAGTATTTATTGAACATAATGCAGGGCTTGGGATAGGCGAAAAAGACGAAGTCTATGAAAAGGCAGGCGCGAAAATACTTAAAACTGCCGATGAAGTTTTTGAAGCCGCCGATATGATTGTAAAAGTAAAAGAGCCACAACCGATTGAAATCGCGCGCCTTAAACCGCATCATATTTTATTTACTTATTTGCATCTTGCGCCAGATCCCGAACAAGCAAAAGCTTTAATGGCGTCGGGATGTACCGCGATTGCTTATGAAACCGTAGTTGGCAAAGAAGGTGGGCTTCCGCTTCTTGCACCCATGAGTGAAGTAGCAGGGCGCATGGCAACCCAAGTTGGTGCGCATTGCCTTCTTAAACCACAAGGCGGCATGGGAAAACTTATGGGCGGTGTCCCTGGGGTTGCGCCTGCAAAAGTCGTGATTTTAGGGGCAGGGGTCGCGGGGACAAATGCCGCCGAAATCGCCCATGGTATGCGTGCCGATGTTGTAGTATTCGATAGATATAAGCCATCACTTGTTAAAATAGATCAATTATTTTCGGGCATGGTGACAACTTTAATGTCCACACCTCATGCAATTGAAGAAGCGGTTTATGAAGCCGATTTAGTGATTGGCGCGGCACTAGTTCCGGGGGCAAATGCACCAAAGCTTATCACTAAAGATATGCTTTCAAAAATGAAAACAGGTGCAGTATTGGTTGATATTTCAATCGATCAAGGCGGTTGTTTTGAAACTTCAAAGCCAACAACGCATCTTGAACCAACCTATGTAATTGATGGCATAGTTCATTATTGCGTAGCAAATATGCCAGGGGCCGCGCCATTAACTTCAACTTATGCGCTTAATGCCGTGACCGCGCCATATATGCTTGCGCTTGCTAATAAAGGCGTCGAAAAAGCCTTTGCGGATGATGCGGGTTTTGCGCTTGGGCTTAATGTGCAAGAAGGGAA
>CAYUCW010000085.1:2666-6184 GCA_964443435.1 uncultured Caulobacteraceae bacterium
ATATGCTTAGCTAAAATTAAAAATACTAATTAAGCAAATTTTGATTTTTAAATAAGTTTCTTACATAAAAAAAAGGGCGCAATGAATGCGCCCTTAATTTTTAAATGTTTGGAAAATTATCCAAAAGTCACATAAATAAATGCGAATAAGAATAACCAAACCACATCAACAAAGTGCCAATACCAAGCCGCCGCTTCGAAACCAAAATGTTTCTCTGGTGTGAAGTGACCACGTAATAAACGTATCAAGCAAACCGCAAGGAAGATTGTTCCAATAAGAACGTGTGCACCATGGAAGCCAGTAGCCATAAAGAATGCAGAACCATAAAGTCCATTAGTCTCGCCACCAAAACCAAAATATTTCTCATGAAGAATATGTGCATATTCCTCAACCTGAATCAAGGTAAAGATTGCGCCAAGTGCAATAGTTAAAGCAAGGCCAATTGCCGTTGATTTTCTATTACCTTCTTGAAGTGCATGGTGCGCCCAAGTAACCGTAGTTCCTGATAATAAAAGAATAAAAGTATTCATTAATGGTAAGTGCCAAGCATCAACACTTTCAATGCCTTCAGGTGGCCATGCCGCCCAAGCCGAAGCAACTTCAGGAATTGTAGAAAGTGTTCTTGCATCATGCCAAATCGCAGCTTCAAAGAAGATCCAGAACCAAGCAACAAAGAACATTACTTCAGAAAGAATGAAAAGAATAATGCCATATCTTAGGCCGATTTGTACAACCGGAGTATGATCGCCAGCAAGACTTTCTTTTACAACATCACGCCACCAGCCATAAGCAACTGAAAATACTGATGCAAAGCCCAATAATAAAACAAGTGCATGACCTTTGCCTAATAACCAAAACCATGTTGAAGATGTTTTGAAATTTGCAATAGTTTCCGCTTGCTGAGCCGCTGATAATTTCAAGAATTCTGCACTAGATTTAAGTGCAGCTAAAACTGAACTATTACCAGACGCTAAAACTGTTTTTGCGGCATCTTCATTTGCAAAATATGATTTAATAACATCCAACGGATTATCTATTAGTCCTTTTGTAAGTACCACAAAGCCAAGTGCCAATATGAACAATGATAATGATGTTAATAATGGCCATGGGCTTGGGTTAACCAAGTGATAGTCATGCTTTACTTCTGCATGTGACATATTTTACCCCCGTCTATCCTCTTGCGGAAAATCCGCCTTTAAAAAAAGATGCGAACATCTAAACTATTTTGGCTTACGCCCCTTTTGGGCGTGAAGTGCCCGAAACTTGTTGATTTTTAAACTTTTTCGACTCAAAGAATGTATAAGATAATGTAATATCTTTAACATCTTTTGTTAATTCATCATTTGCAATTTCAGGATCTACATAGAAAATTACAGGCAATTGTAAAGATTCGCCCGGTTTTAATGTCTGATCTGCAAAGCAAAAGCATTGTAGTTTACTAAAATATTTTGCCGCCTTAAATGGCGCGACATTATAATTTGCGATCGCGACGATTGTCTTATCGCTATTATTAGTTATTTTATAGAATTCTAATGTATTTGCCCCAAGCTTAACCTTATTCATAGTTTTTTCAGGCTCAAAACTTACTGGAAGTTCTGGTGAAACATTTGCGTCAAAGCTTATTCTTATTTCGTCTTTCGTGATTTTAGAAGCAGATTTAGTTGCAGCTTTTATTGTTCCGCCATAGCCAGTTTGCTCGCAAAACATTTTATATAAAGGCACACCCGCAAAAGCCATCCCAAATGCAAATAAAGGAACCGCCGCCGCGATAAGACCGATTTTCTTATTTTTATCCATTTGGGTTTATCCCATAAATCGACATTTTAACCATAGTAGTGATAAAAACAATTACCATAAAAGCAACAATACCAAAGGCAATTGCATTATTACGTTTCTTTTTATTTATATCTAACTGGTTATCTTGCATTTTATGCTCCGAATCCAACTGGAATTAATAAATTGAATGCATTTTCAATTAATAATGCCACAAAAAGGCTTGTTAAATAAATAAGCGAGAAAGCAAATAAATTACTTGCCGATTTATTAATTGATGCGCCATCCTTATATAGTGAACGTCCATCAAGGCGACCATCTGTATCACCTGCGGTAGATCTATATACTTTAAAAGCTAGTATTAAGAATATTGCGCCAAGTATAGAAGAAGTCACCAAATATATAAGTCCGCCAAGTCCTGTAAAGCTTGGAACAATAGCGATTGGAACAAGGATAATTGAATATATAAGAATAAGTAACCTTGTATGCTTTGCGCCTTTGGCAACCGGCATCATCGGCACATTTGCACTTGCATAGTCGCCCGCTTTATAAAGCGCCAATGCCCAAGAGTGCGGTGGTGTCCAAAGGAAGATAATCAATAATGGTAATACTGAATTAAATGTAAGTGGTCCGCCCGCCGCTATCCAACCAATGAATGGTGGTAATGCACCCGCAAGTCCGCCAATAACAATATTTTGCGGCGTAGAGCGCTTAAGCCACATTGAATAAACAACAGCATAAAAGAAAATAGTAAATGCAAGTAAAGCCGCCGCAACATAATCCGCTGCAACTGAAAGCAAAGCAATAGATATAGCCGAGCATATCATGCCCATAAATAATGCTTCGTCTTTGTGTACTTTACCCGCAGGAATAGGGCGCATACGAGTGCGCTTCATAAGGCCGTCAATATCGGCATCATACCACATATTAAGTGCGCCCGATGCACCCGCACCAAGGGCAATCGCAAAAATTGAAATAGCGGCCAGCAAAAAGTTTTTTTCGACTGGCGCAGATACATAACCAACAAGTGCGGTAAATACCACCAAAGACATAACTCTTGGCTTTAATAATTGAAAATAATCATTAGGTAGCGCGCCTTCATAGCTCGCTTTATTTTCATTATTAATTTGACTTGTTTGTGTATTCATTTTTTGGATTTAATATCTTTAAAAAATATGGAAAAATTGCCCCCAATTAAGGGGGCAATAAATCTTAGTGGTGACCTTTATCCTCAAGCACTGGTGGTGTTGAGAATTGGTGGAATGGAGGTGGTGAAGAAAGTGTCCACTCAAGAGTGTCCGCGCCTTCGCCCCAAGGATTATCGCCCGCTTTTCTTCTTACGATAAAGCATTCAATAAGAATGATAAGGAATACAACCACACCAACACCAGTTATCATATAACCAATAGTAGAGATTTTATTGAAATAAGCGAATACTTCTGGATAATCCACATAACGACGCGGCATACCTTGTAGGCCTAAGAAGTGTTGTGGGAAGAAGATTGTATTCACACCAATAAAAGTCAATAAGAAGTGAACTGTCCCTAAGAAGCCATTATATTTAAGTCCTGACATTTTAGGAAGCCAATAATAAAAGCCTGCAAAGATTGTAAATACTGCACCTAAAGACATTGTATAATGGAAGTGCGCAACAACAAAATATGTATCATGAACTGATACGTCAAATGAAGGGTTTGCAAGCGCAACACCAGTAACACCACCAATTGTAAACACGAAAATAAAGC
>CAYUCW010000086.1:0-5864 GCA_964443435.1 uncultured Caulobacteraceae bacterium
TGATCCTCTTGGCCTTAATGATTTAAGGAATCCACAACCAGAATTAAATCCATCAACTTATGGCTTTACCGATGCCGATATGGATAGAAAAATCTTTATTGATGGCGTTCTTGGTTTTGAATATGCAACACCGCGCGAAATGCTTGATTTATTGCGCCGTACTTATTGCTCTACTGTTGGTTTGGAATTTATGCATGTTTCTGACCCTATTGAGAAATCTTGGCTGCAAGAAAGAATGGAAGGCTCTGATAAAGGGGTTTCATTTACTAAAGAAGGCAAGATTGCTATTCTTAAAAAAATTATCGAAGCGCAAGGCTTTGAGCAATTCGTTCATAAACGCTATCCTGGTACTAAAAGATTTGGTCTTGATGGCGGTGAATCGCTTATTCCTGCGATGGAGCAAATCATTAAACGCGGTGGTAATTTAGGCGTTCAAGACATTGTTCTTGGCATGCCGCACCGTGGTCGTTTAAATGTTCTTTCTGCGGTTATGGGTAAACCATATCATGTTATATTCCATGAATTCCGTGGTGGTTCTGCGACCCCTGACGAAGTTGCTGGCTCTGGTGACGTTAAATATCACATGGGCGCATCTTCGGATCGCTCATTTGATGGTAATAATGTTCACTTATCATTAACGCCAAACCCTTCGCATTTGGAAATTGTAAACCCTGTTGTTTTGGGTAAAGTTCGCGCCAAAATGATGACACATAAAGTGTCTCGTGAGGAGCAATTCCGCAAAGTTATGCCTGTATTATTGCACGGCGACGCTGCATTTGCTGGTCAAGGTGTAGTTGCGGAATGTTTCGCGCTTACAGGTGTTAAAGGTCATAGGACCGGCGGTACTGTTCACTTTATCGTGAATAACCAAATCGGCTTTACAACTGCGCCAAGATATTCGCGTTCTTCGCCTTACCCTTCTGATGTTGCACTTATGGTGCAAGCGCCAATTTTCCACGTTAATGGCGATGATCCAGAAGCGGTGGTTTATGCCGCAAAAGTTGCTGCGGAATATCGTCAGCAATTTAACAAAGATGTTGTAATTGATATGTTCTGTTACCGCCGTTATGGCCATAATGAGGGTGATGACCCAACTATGACCAATCCGGTTATGTATTCAAGAATTAAAGATCAGGCGCCGACCCAAGATCTATATGCTCAAAGACTTATTGCTGAAGGTGTAATTACGCAAGCCGAAGTTGATAAGCTGGTTACTGATTTCTATGATTTCTTAGATTCTGAATTCGAAAAAGGCAAAACTTATACCCCAAATAAAGCAGATTGGCTTGACGGTGTTTGGTCTGGTCTTGGCCTTCCAGAAGGCGATGCAAGACGCGGCGAAACTGCGGTAAGCCTTGAAAAGCTTAAAGAAGTTGGCAAAGCGATTACTAAAATCCCTGAAAACTTCAATATGCATAAAACCGTTGAACGTGTGGTAACTACGCGCAATCAAATGATTGAAACCGGTGAGAACTTAGATTGGGCGATTGCTGAGCATTTGGCATTTGGTACTTTACTTGATGAAGGTTTCCCAATTCGTTTATCTGGTCAAGATTCTTGCCGTGGTACATTTAGCCATCGTCATAGTCATTTTATCGACCAAAAGACCGAAGATAGATATACGCCACTTGCAAATATAAGTGCAGGACAGGCTGAATATGAAGTAATTGATAGTGCGCTTTCAGAAGAAGCAATTCTTGGCTATGAATATGGTTATTCATTAAACGCACCAAATACGCTTACTATGTGGGAAGGTCAGTTTGGCGATTTCGCCAATGGCGCACAGGTTGTTATTGACCAATTCATTTGTTCGGGTGAGCGTAAATGGCTAAGAATGTCAGGCCTTGTTATGCTTCTTCCGCATGGCTATGAAGGTCAAGGACCAGAGCATTCATCGGCACGTCTTGAGCGTTATTTGCAACTTTGTGCTGAAGATAATATGCAGGTTGTGAATTGTACAACTCCTGCAAATTATTTCCATGTACTTCGTCGTCAAATTCATCGTAATTTCCGTAAGCCTTTGATTGTTATGACTCCGAAGTCATTATTACGTCATAAGCGCTGCGTTTCTAAAATCGAAGAATTGGGCCCTAATTCTTCATTCCATAGAGTTTTATGGGATGATGCTGATCATAATAAAGGCTCATCTGTTAACTTGGTTGCAGATAAAGATATTAAGCGCGTAATTTTATGCTCTGGTAAAGTTTATTATGATTTATTCGAAGAGCGTGAAAAACGTGGCATTAAGAATATGATTATTCTTCGCCTTGAGCAATTATATCCATTCCCAGAAGATGCATTAATTGCTGAGGTTTCAAGGTTTAAAAATGCCGAATTCGTTTGGTGTCAAGAAGAACCTAAGAATATGGGTGCATGGGCTTTCATAAATCCATATATTGAAGATGTACTTATTAAAATTGGTGCAAAAAATTCTCGTCCACGTTATGCTGGTCGTAAAGCTTCGGCTTCTACTGCGGCTGGTTTAATGTCAAAACATGTTAAAGAGCTTGAGGCTTTCTTAGAAGAAGCTTTAGGATAATAATTATTAAACCCACAAAGGGAAATGAAAATGGCTGATATATTAACACCTGCATTAGGCGAAAGCGTTTCAGAAGCGACAATTGCAAAATGGACTAAAAAAGCCGGTGAAGCGGTTAAAAAAAATGAATTATTAGTAGAGCTTGAAACTGATAAGGTTACTTTAGAAGTTTCTGCTGAATCTGATGGTGTTTTGACTGCAATTCTTAAGCCTGAAGGCGAAACTGTTGGCGTTGGCGATGTACTTGGAACTATTGAATTTGGTGCGACTGCATCTGCTGCTCCTGCGGCGGCGGCACCGGCTGCTGCCCCTGCACCTGCTGCGGTAGTTGCGGCACCGGCTGCACCGGCTTCTCATGCCCCAATGCCTTCAGCTAGTGTGGTTCTTGAAACTGCTGGCGTAAATCCTTCTTCGGTTTCTGGCTCTGGCAAAGATGGTAGAGTGACTAAGGGTGATGCACTTGCGGCGGTTGCGGCTCTTGCTTCTGCACCTGCTCCTGCGGCGGCTCCTTCTGCACCACGTGCAACAGGTCCAAGAGAAGAGCGTGTGAAAATGACACGACTTCGCCAAACAATTGCAAAACGTCTTAAAGATGCGCAAAATACTGCGGCAATGCTAACAACTTATAATGAAGTTGATATGTCTGGCATTATGGCGGCACGCAATAAATATAAAGATATTTTTGAAAAGAAACATGGCACTAAACTTGGCTTTATGTCTTTCTTTGTAAAAGCAGTTGTCCAAGCGCTTAAAGACGTTCCTGCGGTTAATGCGGAAATTGACGGCACTGATATTATTTATAAAAATTATTATGATATCGCGGTTGCTGTTGGTACTGATAAAGGTCTTGTGGTTCCTGTTCTTCGTGAATGTGATACGCTTTCACTTGCTGGCATTGAAAAAGGTATTGCAGGTCTTGGTAAAAAAGCCCGTGATGGCGCTTTAACAATGGAAGATATGCAAGGCGGAACATTCACTATTTCAAATGGTGGTGTTTATGGCTCGCTTATGTCTTCACCAATTTTGAATGCTCCGCAATCGGGTATTCTTGGAATGCACAAAATTCAAGAGCGTGTAATGGTTGAAAATGGCCAAATGGTTATTCGCCCAATGATGTATCTTGCACTTTCTTATGACCACAGAATTGTTGATGGCAAAGAAGCGGTTACATTCCTTGTTCGTGTTAAAGAATGTTTAGAAGATCCAGAGCGTATCTTGCTTGATATCTAAATTATAAACATTATTTGATATTTATTATTATATTAAACTATACTATATGGCTCACTCAAGTGGGCCATATTTTTTAGGTGATTATGAATATTTTACTCGGCATTTCAGGCATAATTATTGCGCTTTATACGCTATATTGTGCACTTGGTATGTGGATTGGTCATCAAATTATTGCTTCGGAAAATGGCAAAGCTGCGCCGCTTGACGATGATGGTTTAGGGATTACAGATCATTTACCTAAAACCCATATTGATTTCATAAAATATTATTATCAAGGCAAATCGGGCTTGGCATGGAAAATTGGTTTTTCGTGCTTATTAATTTCTTTGGGTCTTTTATTAACAAGTAATCCTTTTGCGGTTTATTTCCTTGGTGCGACCATTATTATTGATTGCGTATTATTTATTTTTTACCCCAATCTGAAAGAATTTTTAAAAGAATCTACTAAAACCGAACGCGTATTTGATGCCGTTCAATATAGCTTTTTATTCTTTGCTTTCGCGGTGATAGCAATTAAACAGCTTGGTATAATTCAATAAGAATGATATTAATTTCACCTAAAAAGGTGAAATATGAAAAAGCGAGATTTTCTTACTCTTGGAATGGCAACACTCTTAACAAGTGAAACCTATGCACAATCTGTAAATCTTGGGCAGATTATAAATGCCGTAAGTAATAATTCACCAAAAACCATAAGCAATCTAGATGCTGATAAAGGCATAAGGGAGGCGCTCTCTAATGGTGTTACCAATGCAATTCTAAAGCTTGCTAAGCTTGATGGTTATTGGGCGGATAATAGCGTTAGAATACCACTTCCAAAGCCATTTGATAAATTGCAATCTAATCTAAAACCATTGGGGCTTTCAGGCTCTTTTGATGATTTACATCTAAAGATTAATCGTGCGGCGGAAATTGCCGCGCCAAAAGCAAAAACTATTTTCTTTAATGCAATAAAAAGCTTCACGATTGAAGATGCAATGCGTATTATTCAAGGTAATTCGACCGCTGGAACCGATATATTAAAAGAAAAGACTAAATTACAATTAGTAAATCAATTCCGACCTGAATTATTATTAGCGGTGGACGCAACTGGCGCGGGGCGCGCTATGAATAAAATCCAATCTAAATATGGCCGCCAAATAACTAACCTAGGAATAAGTGATTTAAGCGCACAAGGGAGCCTTAATCAAAAGCTTGCTGATTTTGCCACTAATAAAGCAATTGATGGTATTTATTATTATATTGGCCGCGAAGAAGAAGCGATAAGAAAAGATCCAATGAAAAGAACTAGTGATATTCTGAAGCGAGTCTTTAGTAATTAAACACTACATTTATCGCAAATGCCATGCGCTTCAATAATGGTTTTATTAATTTTAAAGCCAAGCCTTTGTGCGTTCTCATTTATCTTGGTTTCTAAATCTAGAATATGATCTTCATAAACTTTGCCACAAGACTTACAGATTAATAATAAAGGTATGTGGCTATGGCTATGGCAATGATTACCATGATCGCAAATAATAAAACTATTATCGCTTTCAATTTTATGGATTATACCGATTTTTACTAAAAACTCTAAAGCCCTATAAACTGTTGGTGGTTTTACAGTTTTACCATTTTCATCAATAATACCTACAATATCATAGGCTTTAACAGGCTTTGAAGCGTCAATTAATTTTTCAAGTACCATTTGTCTTGGACGCGTAAATTTCTCACCATGCTCAAGTGATTTAGCAACTGCTTCGGAAATAATTTTATCTTTTAAGCTCATGCAATTTAATTGGACTAATATTTAAAGATGGTCAATTGGGTTTATTTGTAATCTGCTATATTTATGAATAAATACGCATTAGTTAAAGGGATGATATAGCGTTAAAGACTTTTGATTTTTAAAGTAAATTATAGTTTTTTGCTGTGATTAAATGCGGTTTAATGCAAGTGACTGATAAAACCCACTTGAATTTTAATTGGTTTACAAGTACCTACGCGCACCAATACATAAAGGTATGCACCCGTAGCTCAGCTGGATAGAGCAATTGACTACGAATCAATAGGTCGGGCGTTCGAATCGCTCCGGGTGCGCCATTAAAAAAGCCTC
>CAYUCW010000087.1:0-5747 GCA_964443435.1 uncultured Caulobacteraceae bacterium
CATGGTCAACGTGACCAATTGTACCAATGTTACAATGCGGTTTATTCCGCTCAAACTTTTCCTTTGCCATTTCAAAATTCCTGTAAATGAATTGCAAGTATAATATTTCGCTTGATTGTGGGATAAACCTAGCAATCTCCAAAGCGTTAGGGTCTTTAAGTGAATTTCGCACCGCTTGCAATAGGAGAAAACAGGTGTTTTCTTACAAATTATTAACCCTGTAAGGCAGCGAATATGTAGATACAAATCAAAAAACACAATTTTTGATTTATTATAACTAAATGAGAAGATTTTTGAAGAAAATTTGGAGCGGGTAGACGGGATCGAACCGACATCCTCAGCTTGGAAGGCTGCTGCACTACCATTGTGCTATACCCGCATAACCATAAGTGAAATTTTCACTTATTAAAAATGTAAGAAAAAAGCGAAGAACCGCTTCAAGCTTTTTTCTTTCCTTATGTACTAAGTTGCTGAGTAAGGCACGTAGTGCCTTGGGTGGCAACTTAAACTTTATGGTGGTGAGGATAGGATTTGAACCTATGTACTCTCTCGAGGGCAGATTTACAGTCTGCTGCCATTAACCACTCGGCCACCTCACCACAGTTTCGCATCAAAAAAGATGTGAAGTCGCGCTTATAACGTCCATAATTTTATTGACAAGGTATAAGTCGCATAGTTTTTGCATAAACTTACACTAAAGTGCATAAACTAGGGAAAATTTCACTGAAACTTTTGGCGACTTTTATTTTTTTTTGTCTTATGAGGAATTATGAAAGACTTTAAACATACAAATCGCAATAAAAACTACCGTCCGGCAAAACCTTTTAATAAGGGTCGCGGAGGCAATTCAAATTATAAAGCGCCAACTGATGGCACTATGTGGTTATGGGGTACTCACGCGGTTAATGCCGCAATTGCAAATCCTAACCGTGAAGTCATTGAAGTTATAGGCACCGCGAATGGTGAAGCTTCTATTGATTCTAGCACTAAAGTTAGAGTTATTGATATTGAAGCATTGGATAATATTCTTCCGCCAAATTGCGTGCATCAAGGGATTGCCGCAAGAGTTAAGCTTTTAAAAGAACCTGATTATGATGAAGTTTTATCAGGAGCGCGTCTTGTTTTCATACTTGATCAATTAACAGATCCACAGAATATTGGCTCTATTTTTCGAACAGCGGCGGCATTTGGTGCGGCGGCAATTATTCAACAAGACCGTAAAGCCCCTGCGATTACTGGTGCGCTTGCCAAAGCGGCTCAAGGCGGAATTGAAATCGTTCCAGACCTAAGAGTTGTGAATATTTCACAAACCATAAAGCAACTAGGTGATGATGGTTGGCTTACTATTGGGCTTGATATGGAAGGTTCAGCAGGTTCACTTGCATCGGTTCTTGAAGGCAATAAAAAGCCAGTTGCAATTGTACTTGGTGCAGAGGGTGCAGGCCTTAGGCATTTGGTAGCTGAACGATGCGAACTTATTGCTCATATCCCTATGCCAGGGAAAATGGAAAGCCTTAATGTTTCCAATGCGGCGGCAATCGCGGCTTATGAGGTCATGAGATAGATTTTAAGGTATAATATTTTTGCAAATCAATATCCATAAATCGATATCTGAAATTGGCCAGAAAGCTTGGAATGATTTAAACACGGGTAATGTTTTTACGTCTTATGAATATTTATATGCACTTGAAGTATCAAATTGTCTCGGCGCGGAAAAAGCTTGGCAAATAAGCCATTTAACACTCTCCGATGATACGGGATTTATTGCAGCTTTGCCGCTTTATTTAAAATATGATTCACAGGGTGAATATGTTTTTGATTATTCATGGGCACAGGCCTTTGATAATGCGGGCGGAAATTATTATCCCAAGCTTTTAAGTGCATCCCCATTCACGCCCGTAAGCGGATCAAGAATTCTTACCTCTAATAACGAAGCAAGAATTGCTATTAGCGAAGCTTTAAAAAATATTTGCGTTACAAATAATCTTTCGAGTGCTCACATAAATTTTCTTAGCAAAGAAGAATGGGAGCTATTGGGCCATAATGGTTATTTAAAGCGGATTGATAGGCAATTTTGGTGGGATAATAATAATTATAATAGCTTTGATGATTTTTTAAACGCTTTGAGCCGAAATCGACGGAAATCCATCGCAAGAGAGCGGCGCGAGATTAATTCAAAGCTTGAGATTAAAACCATTACTGGCAATGATTTAACTGAAACCCATATGGATAAATTATATGAGTTTATTTGCGATACTTATGCAAAAAAATGGGGCAATGGCATCCCATATTTAACGCGGCAATTTTTTAGTGAGATTTTAAAAACCCTAAAAGAAAAAATTGTTATTTTCTTTGCTTATGAAAATGAAGAATGTGTCGCTGGCGCAATTAATTTTTGGGATAATAATATTTTATTTGGACGCCAATGGGGCTGTAATAAGGAAATAGATTTCTTACATTTTGAGCTTTGTTATTATAGAGCAATTGAATTTGCGATTGAAAATAATATAGAGCGCGTCGAAGCCGGCACACAGGGAGAGCATAAATTCAATAGAGGCTATATGCCACATCTTGTGTATTCCGCGCATTTTATCGCCAATAAAAGCTTTGAAAACGCAATAAAAGATTTTCTAATTCGCGAAACTTCTATGATTGAAGAAAATTTAGACATAATTATTGCCGAAAATTCGCCTTATAAAGCCTTATAATATCATAAATTGCGACATCATTATTGGTATTTCAACCGGAAAGCTTTTTGGCCTTGAAATATTGTGAACAACACGATTTAAAAAACTATTTAAAGCCAGAACTTTTGAATATTTCTGAATTTTTGCACCTCTTTGTATAGAGAAAAAGCGGTTTAATTTCACAAGTTTAGTTTTATGCTCTGGACTAAGATTGAATAAATTTACAAAATTATTTTTCCAAACAAAACCATAAAATATATCCATGCCTTTTATGCATAAATTTCTTTTATATTCTTCATTGCCACCGCCAAAATCAATCGTTGTAATTTGATTATTTGCAGAATGCTCTATAAGTTTCATAGTAAGAATATTCCCAACTGAATAATTAGTATATTCCTCATCATAAGTTGGGAACCATGAATGCAAATATTCACCTTTTTTAAGTGATAATTCCGCCGCAATAATTTTTCCATCTATCGTAATCTTGGCACAATATAGTCCAAATTCATTATCAGTTTTTTTCGTCAGAGTTTTTAATAAATCTATGGTCCAGCCACATTCAAAAACATCAAATAATTTGTTTCTTTTATATTGCGCCGATTTATTTTTTACGACCCATAAAATTTCTTCTGTGGTTGCATAAGAAAAATCAAATTCTGCATTTGGAAAAGTTTCATCGAATTTTTTTATGCGTCTTCCTAGCGATTTAAAGAAACTTTTATGACTAGATTTGGCATTCGCATAATAATTTTCATAACCATTACTAAGATCAATAATATTGACTTGTTGGCTATATGATACGGCTTTGTTTTCAAGAGCCCCTATCCAACCATTAAATTCAAAATTATAATTTGCGTTTTCAAATATTTTTTTAACCGCAAATTCTAAGTCATCGAAATTGCAAATAATTCCTTGATAATCACAAATTGGTGAACCTGCAGCTTGAATTTCTTTATTGGCGGATTGAAATGGAAAAAAGCCAATTAGCGCCCCATTATCATTTTCGATACGCGCGACTTTAATAGTGTTTGAAGCCTGAACACATGAAACTAAATAACGCAAATCAAAATATGGACTTTTCAAATCTTCGCGATTTTTAAGAATTTCATTCCATAAGGCGATTTCTTCCCCATTTAAATCTAAGGGGCTTTTTATTTTTATATTTGAATTAAACGCTGAATTTACCATAAGTTCTAATAGCAAATTCTTGTTTCTAATTTATTAAAATTAGAAATAAAATTCTATATAAATATCCCCATAGGCAAAGCACCAATTATCGCCGCCGATAACATTGTAGCCATAAACCCAGGGATTAAGGCTTTCCAGGCAAGATTCATAATTAATTCGCGCTTTTGCGGCATAAGGCTTGTCATGCCGCCTGTCATAATCCCAATTGAGCCGACATTGGCAAAACCACAAAGTGCATAAGTCATTATCATTCTTGTTCTTTCACTCATCGCGTCCTGAGGAATAGCGCCAAGATCTATAAAGGCTATGAATTCGGTAAGGAAAAGTTTTGTACCCAAAAGGCCGCCCGCCGTATTGGCTTCTTTCCATTCAATACCCATAAGCCAAGCAAGTGGCGCAAAAATAAAGCCAAAAAGCCTTTGTAAAGTTAATGGCGCACCATTCACATCACCAAAAACGCCAAGAATATTATTAATAATCCATACAAAGGCTACGAAAACCAAAAGGAACGCCGCTACATTCACAACCACCATAAGGCCATCTTGAACGCCCTTCGATACTGCATCCATTGCGGAATCATATTTAAGTGCCGAGGTGTAATCTAACCCCTCACCTATAAAGCCTTTTTCTTCGGGGATAATGATTTTTGCTAGCAATATCCCTGCAGGTGCGGTGATTATTGAAGCCACCAGGACGTGGCCGCCTGCATTAGGTAAAACTGGCCCAAGGATTGTGGCATAGGCAACCATTGTTGAGCCCGCAACAGTGGCAAGGCCAACAACCATCATCATAAATAATTCAGAACGTGAAAGCTTATCAAGATAGCCCTTTATAACTATTGGGCTTTCGACCATGCCCATAAATATATTTGCCGCCGTAGAAAGTGCCGACGCGCCGCCAAGACCCATGCTTTTTTCAAAAATAAACCCAAAGCCTTTGGTTATCCATTGCAATATTTTTATATGCCATAAAAGCGCGGAAAGTGCGGAAATCACTATAATTAAAGGCAATACTTGAAAAGCAAATAAGAATGGCGGCGGCGCATTTTCTTGCACCGAAACATAAGGGCCACTTCCACCACCAAGATAACCAAATAAGAATTTAGTTCCTTCGGCACTAGCTCTAGCAAGCCCATCAATTGCGCCATTAATCGCATTAAGTACTGATTGCGATTGCGGAATGGCAAATAGGATTATAATTAAAATAATTTGCACCAAAATCGCGCCAATTGTTAAGCGAATTGGAAATTGCTTTTTGTTTTCACTTAAAAGCCAACAAACAAATATTATTAAAGCAACACCAAAAATTGCGCGAAAATTATTTAAATCAAAACCCATAATCTATCCATTTTTTAAAATAGCTTATTTGATAAAACTGAGAGGTCAAGGAATTATGACTTTAAATTTACTGAGTTTGACAATTAATTCACTTGACCAAAATCTAACTTATTATAAACCAAATCAATAAGGAGATTCCCATGGCATCAGATGTAATTGACTATCAAATTTTCGGCGAAGAAATGCAATTCGTAGAGATTGAACTTGACCCCGGTGAAAGCGCAATCGCTGAGGCTGGCATGATGATGTATAAAGATCCGGCCGTTTTTATGGATTCTGTTTTTGGTGATGGCTCACAGCAAAACTCAAGCATTTGGGGTTCACTACTTGGCGCGGGCAAAAGGCTTTTAACCGGAGAAAGCTTATTCACCACGGTATTCACCCATAAAGGAAGCGGCAAAGCCAAAGTTTCATTTGCCGCGCCATATCCTGGGCATATTTTGGCACTAGACCTCAGAGAATTTGGCGGAAGACTTATTTGCCAAAAAGATAGCTTTCTTGCCGCCGCAAAAGGCGTATCCTTGAGCATATTTTT
>CAYUCW010000088.1:0-5677 GCA_964443435.1 uncultured Caulobacteraceae bacterium
GATTTAGGTGCGGTGATTTTAATCGCGGCATTATATTCAGGTGATATAAATACCCAATATTTAGTATGGGCTTTGTCTATATTCTTATTTTTATTATTCTTGCCAAAAATTGGAATTACAAGACCTTGGATATTTGTAAGCCTTGGGGTTGTTATGTGGGCCATGATGCTTAAAACTGGCTTCCATTCAACTCTTGCAGGGGTTTTAACCGCCCTAGCCGTTCCGCTTCATGCCGCAAAAGCCGGTGAGGAATCCCCACTCGAAGATTTACACGATGATTTTTCGGCTTGGGTTAAATATGCAATTTTACCTTTATTTGCGCTATCACATGCGGGCTTTAGTTTTGAAGGTATAGGCTTTGCAACAATCTTCGCCCCCCTCACTTTGGCGATAATTCTTGGATTATTTATTGGAAAACCAATTGGGGTTCTAAGCCTTATATATATAAGTACAAAACTTAATATTGCTTCACTACCTAATTCTACAAATTATAGACAATTATTAGGCGTTTCACTTTTATGTGGGATTGGCTTCACCATGAGCCTTTTCTTAGGCGGTTTAGCATTTATCGGCGCAAGTGAAATAATACATTCTCAAATAAAAATCGCAGTTTTCATAGGGTCAATTTTATCAGGCATATTGGGAATCCTAATATTAAATAATCAGCAAGAAATGAAAAAAGAATAATTATGAATTTACTTGAATAAAAATTTCGTTTAATTCGTAAATTATTAAATAAGGATTCTTACATGAGGAAAGCCGCCCTTACCTATATTGCTTTAGGTGCTATCTTAATCAATACAAGTTGTGCAAGCGATTCCGCGCCTCCTCCTGCACCACCACCACCTCCACCCGTTGTGGTGATTGAACCACCTTTTATTCCCGTTGATTTGCCTTTCACTGAGCAAGCAAGAACAATTCAAAGATCTGCGGGTCTTTTTGATAGTTTCTCTGCGGAAACTGAAAGAAGTGCGAAGAATTTAAACACGGCAATTGAAATTGCTAATTCGGTTGATAGAGCGCCACTTCTTGCACGTTCTGAAACTATTGATGGCGCAAAATCTTATGCATTACTTGCGGCGGCTAATTCTGTTGAATTTAGAAATGGTATAGTAAGTTTTGGTAAGCCTATGGGGCGCACTACACTTATTAATCGTCTAATTTCTCACCCTTCAAGTGTTTCACAAATCCCAGGATATGACGAAGCAAAGGCACTTGCGGCGCGCGCAATTGGCAATCAATATAGAAAAATTGACGAAGCCAGCAAGACAATTGAAAAAGCCGCTTATGATTTACAATTAAAGCCTTGGGCAAAAGTAACACAACCCAAAGAGCCAAGACTTGCGGCAATTACCGCCGCTTGGGATGCACCAATTAGTGCGACTGATTTTGATACTACACGCATATCAACGGCTGGATCTGAAACTGCGGTAATTAATGATAGAATGCTCGCTGCGGCGGCGCTTTATATCCTAAGAGCGGATGAAGAAGCTTTGACAATGCTGCAATTAGGTACTGGTCGTTCTTGTGCATTTAAAGCGACACTTAATCTAAGAATGTGTATGTCGGCGACAAGATATCCTTTTGAACATGCATTCTGCCTTAAAGAACATGGACAAGAAGAATTCAAAACATGTGTTGCGGATAATGTTGGCGTTCCGGTAAAAGTTGAGAGAGCGCAAATAGTGCTTCCGCCTAAGCCAGTTCCAAAGGCAAAGGCTGCACCAAAAACTACTACAAAAGCTAAAAAGAAATAATTGAAAGCCCCATTTTTAAAATTGGGGCTTTTTTATTTTATAAAATATAAAACGCTTTCAAGATTACCTGAATTAATGCGAGCCGGTGCACGCGACGCAACAATTGGTTTTGCCATATAAGCAATCCCAAGCCCTGCCGCTTCAATCATCATTAAGTCATTTGCGCCATCACCAATTGCGATTGCGTCTTTAATATTAATAGATTTTTCTTCGCATAGCGCGTTTAAGCGTGCAAGCTTAGCTTCTTTACCCAAAATCGGGAGCACTACTTCACCTGATAAAGAATCGTTTTCATAAATAAATTCGTTTGAATTATCTTCATCAAACCCTGCCCATTCACGCACACGTGAAGTAAAGAATTTAAATCCGCCAGAAACCAGCGCGTTATAAGAGCCCATAGATTTAAGGCCATTAATCATTTCCACCGCACCAAGATTTAAAGCGACGCGCTCATCATAACATTCTTGCATTACTTCGACCGAAAGGCCTTTTAACATTCTTACACGTTCTTGAAGGGCGGCTTCAAAATCAAGCTCCCCCGCCATTGCGCGTTCGGTAATTGCCGAAACTTCTGACTTTTTACCTGCAAAATCGGCAAGCTCATCGAGGCATTCGCAAGATATTATTGTGCTATCCATATCGGCAATCAAAAGCTTTTTTGGCGATGGCGCAACTGTTGAATAATCAAGCTTTTGTGCATCTAAATTTTGAAAAACATTATTCAAAACATCGATAGGTATTGAGTGTTCAATAATTACACGCTTAGCATCTAAAATGTCCGAAACAATGGCATTTGCATCAATAGTTCTAACAAGCGCAATAGCATCAATAAGTGCTTTTTCACCAAAATGCGAAACAATTACTAAAGTTTGTTTATTCATTCATGCCACCATTTGTAAATATCGTTTGGGCTTTAGCTTTAAATAGTTTAGAAGCCAAGCATGCAAAACACAATTATTATACTTGGCCCAACTGCTTCGGGTAAATCCGCACTTGCCGTAAAAATCGCAAAAAAAATTAATGCCGAAATCATTAATATGGATTCTATGCAAGTCTATAAAGAAATCCCTATTCTTTCGGCTGCACCTACTGAAGAAGAAATGGATAATATACCACACCATTTATTCCTCCATAAATCGGCGGCTCATACCTATTCAACCGGTGAATATATTGCCGAAGCCAAAGCCAAAATTGATGAAATCCATTCCAAAGGTAAAAAGGCAATTTTGGTTGGTGGCACTGGCCTTTATGCCCATTCACTTACACAAGGAATGGTTGAAACCCCACCTGTCCCTTCGGAAATTCGCGCCAATACTAGAAGAATTGTCGAAGCCGATAAGCGCGGAAGCTATAATCGCCTAAGAAAGCATGATCCTGAGGCAGCAGAGCGTATTGAACCAAATGATATTGTAAGAATTGCCCGCGCGCTTGAAGTATTTGACGCCACAGGAAAATCCTTATCAGATTGGCATAAAGAAGAACAGCCCCCAATTCTTGCCTCTGGCTCTTGGCATGGCATAGGCATAATGCCAGAGCGAGAAATAATTTATGAAAAAATCGCCAAAAGATTTTTTGCAATGGCGGATAATGGCGGCATTGAAGAAGTTGAAACTTTACTTAATATGAAACTTGATGAAAGCCTTCCTGCAATGAAAGCATTAGGCGTGCCAAGTCTTATACAATATTTAGAAGGTCAGCTTGATATTCATACCGCAATTGATAGGGCGATAACCGAAACCAGACAATATGCAAAGCGCCAGCTCACATGGCTTAGGAATCGCGCAATTGATTGGCCAAAATATGAAACCACGGATGCTGCATTTAATGCTGTGATAAATTTATAGGATTTAAACATAAAAAACTATAAATAATTAGAATTCGGCAAAATTTTGCGCCCAATCGCTCCGCAATCAAAAAAATTCTCTTTTTTGCGGTTTCAAGAATTAATTTACCGCATTTAGGGGCTTGACGAATGCTTCGCGCAATAATAATGCTTAACCCATGAAAACAAATATTAAACTTGTCGTAGTGGTGAACTGTAGTCTCTAGAAATATTTCTAGGGGGTGCAGAAAATTTGGGGCTTTACGCCCCATTTTTTTTGCCATTTGCGAATAATAAGTTTATGAAGAACAAAAATATCAGGATTTAAAATGTCTAAGGCGAAAAACAAAAAAGAACCAATGAATTATGACGAAAAAATCGGCACTGAAATTTCAGGTGCTGAGATAATTGTTGCGGCACTTGCCGCCAATAATGTTGATACTATTTTCGGATATCCAGGTGGTGCGGTTCTTCCAATTTATGATGCTTTATATGGCAATAATTCGGTTAAGCACGTCCTTGTAAGACATGAACAAGGGGCAACCCATATGGCGGAAGGCTATGCGCGTTCAACTGGAAAATGCGGCGTTGTTCTTGTGACTTCGGGCCCTGGCGCAACTAATGCGGTAACTGGGATTGTTGATGCACTTCTTGATTCAATTCCTATGGTTTGCATTACTGGCCAAGTGCCGACCCATTTAATTGGTACTGATGCTTTCCAAGAGTGTGACACAACTGGTATCACGCGTTCGGCGTCAAAACATAATTATCTGGTTAAATCAATTGATGATCTAGAACGCATTATTCATGAGGCATTCCATATTGCAACTTCGGGTCGTCCAGGGCCAGTTGTAATTGACGTTCCAAAAGATATTCAGTTTAAAAAGACAATCTATAAAGGTAGAGAAGCATTTGGAAAATTTGCTTATTCGCCAAATACTGAACCTGCAGATAAGGCAATTAAAATTGCCGTTGAAATGCTTTTAAGCGCGAAAAAACCGATTATTTATTCGGGCGGTGGCGTTATTAATGCCGGTGATGAAGCGTCAGAAGCATTACGTGAGCTTGTTGCGCTTACTAATTTCCCAATTACTTCGACTTTAATGGGCCTTGGTGCATATCCTGCGGATGGTGCAAACTGGCTTGGTATGCTTGGTATGCATGGCTCTAATCAAGCCAATCTTGCTATGCATGATTGCGACGTAATGCTTTGTATTGGTGCGCGTTTTGATGACAGGGTTACAGGTCGCCTTGACGCCTTCTCACCTAATTCAAAGAAAATCCATATTGATATAGATCCTTCGTCAATCAATAAAACCGTGAAAGTTGCATTGGGCATTATTGCCGACGCGGGCAAAGCCACCAAAGAATTAGTAAAAGCCATTAAAGATAAAAAAGAAAAACTTCAAAATCTTGATGATTGGTGGAAACAAATTAATGTTTGGCGCTCTCGTAATTCATTTGGTTATAAAAACTCTGATGATATTATTATTCCGCAATATGCCGTTGAAAGATTATATGAGCTTACGAAAGACAAAAACCCATATATCACAACCGAAGTTGGCCTTCACCAAATGTGGGCGGCACAGCATTTCCATTTCCAAGATCCAAACCATTGGATGACATCGGGCGGGCTTGGCACTATGGGCTATGGCTTACCGGCGGCAATTGGCGTGCAAATGGCGCATAAAGACGCGCTGGTTATTGATATTGCAGGCGACGCGAGTGTGCAAATGACAATGCAAGAAATGTCTTGCGCGGTTCAGTATAACTTGCCGGTTAAAATCTTCATTCTTAATAATGAATGGATGGGCATGGTTCGCCAATGGCAAGAATTATTGCATGGCGAAAGATATTCAGAAAGCTATTCACACGCACTTCCCGACTTTGTAAAAATGGCAGAAGCGTTTGGCTGCCTTGGTTTAAGAATTTCAAAACCATCAGAGCTTGACGATAAAATCAAAGAAATGCTTGCTTATAATGGGCCAGTTATAGTTGATTGTAGAGTTGCAAAAAATGAAAACTGCTTCCCTATGATACCATCAGGCGCAGCGCATAATGAAATGCTTTTCGGTGACGATGGCACGGATTTAGGCAC
>CAYUCW010000089.1:0-5591 GCA_964443435.1 uncultured Caulobacteraceae bacterium
AAATGAAAAATATAATAATTGGCGTAATGTTTGGCTTTGCTATTGTTTCTGGCGCAGAGGCACAAGATACAAAACAAAAACTTGAGATTAGCCGTGTATATCAAGACCCACCAATAAGTGGCCCATCCGCTTTGTCACCCAAATTATCACCCGACGGAAGTGTGCTTACATTCCTAAAGCCAAAAGCAACAAACGCGATGGTACAGGATTTATGGGCGGTTAAAACAGAGGGTGGTGAGCCATTTATAATCCTTGATGCCGATAAATTATCAAGCGCAGGTAAGGAATTATCAGAAGCGGAAAAAGGACGGCGTGAGCGTATGCGACTTTCAACCCGTGGAGTGGTTGAATATTCATGGGATAAAAGCGGAAAGGCGGTTTTGGTTCCACTTGATGGCGATATTTTTTCGATAAGTGCAAGCGACTTTAAAATCACGCGCCTTACTAATTCAAGTGAAGATGAAATTGACGCAAAATTATCGCCCGATGGCAAATTCCTTTCTTTTGTGCGTGATGGTGTTTTATATCTAAAGGACCTGAACGGCGGTGATGAAAACAAATTTTCACCAGATGCCGCACCGAATATAAATTGGGCAATTGCAGATTTTATAGCCCAAGAAGAGCAAGATAGGCATACTGGCTTTTGGTGGTCACCAAAATCAAATGCTATTGCTTTCACACGCGTTGATGAAACCAATGTTGATATTGTGCCGCGCATGGAAATCACCGCAGAGGGCGCAAAAATAATAGATCAGAAATATCCACGCGCCGGCCGCCCCAATGCAATTGTGGATTTATTTGTAAAGCCATTAAATGGTGACATGGTGCAAATTGATCTTGGCGCCAATAAGGACATATATCTTGCGCGTGTTAATTGGGCGGAAGATGGACAAAGCCTTTATGTGCAGCGTTTAAGCCGCGATAATAAAACCCTTGATTTGATAAAGTTCGATCCAAAAACGGGCAATGGGCAAGTAATTTTAACCGAAAAATCCGATAGCTGGGTTGAGTTGAATGACGATTTTACCTTGCTTAAAAATGGTGATTTTTTATGGGCAAGTGAGCGCGATGGTAATAATCATATTTATCGATTTGATAAAAATGGTAAATTACTTACGCAATTAACCAAGGGTGATTTTGCAATAAATAAAATTGCCGCGATTAACGAAGACAAAAATCAATTATTCATTATTGCCGCCCCAAAAACCCCAATAGAAAAAGGGCTTTGGGTTGCATCTTTATCAAAACATTCTGCATTAAAGCCGATTACGCCTTCGGGCGGTAATTGGGGTGTGAATATGGCAAAATCTGGGAAGTCATTTATAGGTAGCTTTTCAAACCCAAATACCCCACCAAATGTTGCACTATATGACGCAAATGGCAAACGCCTAAGATGGATAGAAGAAAACCCATTAAATACCAATCACGCGTTTTACCCATATAAAGATAGATATAGCGCACCCGAGTTTGGCATATTAAAAGCCGATGATGGCGAAGAATTACAATGGTATATGTTAAAGCCAGTGAGTTTTGACCCTTCCAAAAAATACCCAGTTATTGTTTCGATTTATGGCGGCCCCGCACGCGCAACAGTTACAAATTCATGGGTCGCACCAAACCTTAGACTTTTGCAAGAGGCAGGCTATATAGTCTTTAGCTTGGACAATCGCGGAACCCCAGGGCGTAGCGTGAAATTCACACGCGCAATTTATAAAAAATTCGGTGGCCCCGATATTGATGACCAAATAAAAGGCGCAAAATTCCTGCAAAGCCTTAATTATGTTGACCCAAAACGGATTGGTATTACGGGCTGGTCACAGGGGGGCTTTGTAACCCTTATGGCCATGAGCGTGAAAGATACGCCATTTGCCGCCGGTGTGGCCGGTGCGCCGCCAACCAAATGGTCACTTTATGATACGGCCTATACCGAACGTTATATGGCGAAACCCGAAGAAAATAAGGAAGGCTATGCGGCGTCCGATGTGCTTAATCGCATTGAAAACATAAAGCCAAATAGCCTTATGATTATGCATGGCATGGCGGATGATAATGTACTTTTGGATAATACAACGCGCGTTATGTCGGCACTTCAAGCCAAAGGTATTCCATTTGAATCAATGCTTTACCCGGGGGAGAGGCACGGCCTTAAAGGCTATATGAAGCGCAAAAGCCAATTTGAATCCATGCTTGATTTCTTTAATCGCCATTTGAAATAGGGGTATGGTTTGTCCTCCCCCAGTGAGCGGGGATGGTGTCGCAATAAGGCGAGGAGGCGGTAAATAATTGATTTAATAACTACAGCCATTAATCATTAAATTTATAGTTTGACAAAAAATCAATAAAGGCGCGTATTTTGGTTTGTAATAAATGGCGGTTTGAATATACAATATACATTGGCACATTTACATTTATTTCGTTTTGTAAAATTCTTTTTAATTTTCCATCACTTATTTCATTTTGTACAATCATATCAGGAAGAAGCACAATACCAATTCCTTCAACTGCGGCAAGTTTTAATAAAATTTCATTTTCACTAATAATTATGGGTGATACTGAAGCGTTTAATTTTATACCAGTAGCTTTCTCTAGTTTTTGCTCAAACTTTTCGTGTAAATTATAAGATAAAAATTTATTTTGACCAAGATTCTCAACATTAATTAAATCCGCATTATTTTCTATATATTCAGGTGAGGCATAAACACCAAAATTTATATTAAATGCTTTTTTTGCGATTAGTTCTGACGATAGATTTAAACTTACTCTTAATGCCAAATCATATTCTTCTTCAATAAGATTTACATTTCGCCCACTAAGGTCAATTTCAAGATTTATATCAGGATAGGCATTTGTAAAATCCTTTAAAAAGCGTGAGAATTTAGAATTTGTAAGCCAAACAGGTGCGCTTATTCTTATTTTTCCTGAAATAGCTCTTGAGGTATTACTTATATTGGCATCAAGATTATCCAATTGATCAATTATTGTTTTAGCATTGTTAAAATATTGCTTGCCAGCATCCGTTAAAACCACATGGCGGCTATTACGATTAAGAAGGCGAACGCCAAGGCTAATTTCTAATTCAGAAACATATTTACTTGCCATAGCAGGAGAAACCCCCATTTTTTCGGCGGCAGTTCTAAATCTATGGGTTTCGGCAACAATACAAAACGCTCGAAGACTATTTAATTTATCCATTCATTTACCTATTGAAAATATATGGTTTTATCACTTTATCATTAACTTTTATGAAATGATACGTTAAATAAATCAAGAATTGAATACTAATATAAAACATAATATTATTTTTCCATCATTATTTTGAATGATCTGATTAAATCAAAACAAATTATGGGGTAAAAAATGAATACTGAAGTAAAGAAAACAAATCTTATTTTAAATATTGGCTTATGGGTTGCGCAAATCTTGGTAGCAAGCATGTTTCTAATGGGCGCGGTAATGAAGCTTACTACGCCAATTCCTGAGCTTTCAAAAATGATGCCATGGACAGGTCAAGTTAACCCAATGCTTGTTTATGTAACTGGCGTTTTTGATGGCCTTGGCGGTCTTGGCCTTATACTTCCGGCGCTTACAAGAATACAGCCGCGTTTAACGGTTCTTGCGGCAATCGGTTGCTTATTGCTTCAGATTTGCGCGCTGGTATTCCATTCAGTGCGCGGTGAATTTGCAACAGTTGGCATGCTTAATGTTATACTTATTGCGTTATCAGTATTTATAATTTGGGGTCGTTCCACTAAAGCCCCAATTTATCCAAGATAATTGGAATACTAAAATGCGACTTCCTACATTTTATTTATGTCATGGAGGTGGGCCATGGCCATGGTTTGGAGGCAGTATGAGGACTAATTTCGATTTATTGGAATTATCATTAATTAATCTTATTCCTTCATTAAATGAAATTCCCAAAGCAATTCTTGTAATTTCAGGCCATTGGGAAGAAACTAAGTTTAGTGTAACAACTCATCCAAACCCTCCAATGCTTTATGATTACTATGGCTTTCCGGAATTTGCTTATCAAATAAAATATAATGCACCCGGAAGCCCAGTTTTGGCAGCACAAATAATGAAATTGCTAGCAGAAAATGGGATTGATTCAAAGCAAGATAAAAGTCGTGGATTTGATCATGGAACGTTTACTTTAATGTATCCAATGCGACCAGAAGGAGATATTCCAATTGTTCAAATGTCCGTAAAGAATAATTATAATGTTGATGAGCATCTAAAACTAGGGCGAATACTTTCCTCTTTAAGGGATGAAGGGGTTCTTATTATTGGTTCTGGAATGACTTATCATAATCTATCTCTACTTGGAGAAGAGGGGCGGGTGCCATCATATGAATTTAATCTTTGGCTTCGTAATAATTTAGTCAATAAAAATGCTAAAAAAAGAGCTATTGCATTGAATAATTGGGAAACAGCACCATTTTCGCGTGTTGCGCATTCTAACCCTGATCATTTATTCCCGCTTATGGTTGCCGCAGGTGCGGGCGAAGATGGTGAATGCTCCATTTATTTTCAACAAGATAATTTCTTTAAAACAATCGCTGTCACAAGCTTTAGATTTGGCTAGTGTAAAAATAAAAGAGCCACCTTTATAGGTTGTATAATGCCAGCGCATGCCAAACCTCCTCCACTTGTGGGGGAGGTGTTGCATATTGGGGTAACCCATTGATTTAATTAAACCCGTCCTATTATTTGTTCAAAAAGCTATCATTTGCTATTAAAAATAAAAAACCCTCCTTTTGTCGAAAAATTGAGGGTGCATTTTAGCATTGGGGGAGTGGGGGTGGATAAAGCTAAGTGAAGATTTTAAAATGCAAAAATTAAACTATTTTTTTGCAATACATTTTAAATATTCATTTTTCCAATGAATATCATATTCCTTATCGGTCTTAAATTTATATATATTTCTAAAAGTATTAGGTGTCCATTTATTTTGTTTAAAGCTCCAGTTATAACTTCCTTTTGGCGTTAAAACTGTTGCATATTGTTTGAATTTATTCACATGCAGTGAGTCTTTAAACATATTTATTGGTTTTTCTTGTTCCAAATTACAATATTCATTTCCAAATTGAGCTTTCGCTTTATTAATTAAAACATTTGGCGTTATTATATGAACTGATAGAGCCAATATTAACCAAAAGCCAATTGAACCAATGAATGTGATTTTAACTAAGCTTAATTTAAGTTTTATGTTTGCTAAAAATATTAAACCAAATGCTAAATTTGCAATTATAAAAGGTATCATTGCAATTGGGGTTATTAAGACTGGTAATAATAAATATAAATGACCAATTATTGGTAGGAAAGGTAATTGAAAAATAACTGAAATTGTATCGGCTTCAGAATTTAAAATACAAAAAAGTGAAAATGGATAAGCGCATATTAAATTGGCGCAAAAAGCTTTTACATTATTATTCTTTGTTTTAAAAAATAAGATTATAGGTGAAATATACCATAAAACTATTAGTCCAAATATTATTAAAGCCGGAATATAAAATAACCACATTTGAATTGGGTATTACACTATTTTAAATAATTCAACAAAAAAATCCCACCGTTTTATGGTGGGATTT
>CAYUCW010000090.1:0-1630 GCA_964443435.1 uncultured Caulobacteraceae bacterium
AATATTGAGGCGGAACAGGCTTTATTAGGCGCTATCTTACTTGATAATCAAGTAATGATACGAATTGGCGATAAATTTGCAGGTCATCATTTTTATGATCCTATTCATGGCAAAATCTTTGATACTATCCGCTCAATTACTTCAAAAGGCCATGTTGCCGATGCAATTACTTTGCACGCGAAATTCTCACAAGATGGGTCTTTGTCGGAAATTGGCGGTGCATCATATCTTGCATTACTTGTTGAAACCGCGGCGGATCCTGCTACGGCTTCTGATTATGCCAAGCTTATATTTGATCTTTCAATAAGGCGCGAGCTTATAAGGATTGGCGCGGATTTAAGTAGTGATGCCGTAAAATTTGGTGATGACCTTGATGGTTCAGATGACTTAATTTCCAAGACCGAAGAAAAGCTTTATAAGCTTGCAGAAACCGGTCAAGTTTCACAAGGATTTAAATCGTTTGCGGAATCGCTTGCACTTACAATGGAAAATGCCGCCGCGGCATTTACACATGACGGAAGTGTTATAGGTGTTCCAACTGGCCTTAATGAAATTGATAGAATGCTTGGCGGATTGCATAAATCTGACTTGCTTATTCTTGCCGGTCGTCCATCAATGGGCAAGACTTCACTTGCAACCAATATAGCATTCAATGCCGCAAAAAAATATAAAACCCAAACACAACCTGATGGTACGACAAAAGTAATTGATGGCGCGGTTGTGGCTTTCTATTCCTTAGAGATGAGCGCGGAACAGCTTACAATGCGCCTTCTCGCTGATTATACAGGAATTTCATCAGAAAGAATAAGAAAAGGTGATTTAGATAAAGCCGAATATGCCAATCTTCAACAAGGCGCTATCGAGCTTAATCAGCTTCCACTTTATATTGATGACACTGGTGGTATTTCGATTGCCGCACTTGCAGCACGCGCAAGACGCTTACAAAGACGGCATGGTTTAAACCTTATTGTGGTTGACTATCTTCAGCTTGTTACCTCTTCATCAGCACGCGCTGGGGAATCTAGGGTTCAAGAAGTCTCAGAAATCACGCAGGGCCTTAAAGCGCTTGCCAAGGAATTAAATATCCCTGTTATTGCATTATCACAGCTTTCAAGACAAGTTGAAAATCGTGACGATAAACGCCCACAGCTTGCTGACTTACGTGAATCTGGTTCTATTGAGCAAGACGCCGACGTCGTTATGTTCGTTTTCCGTGAATCCTATTATTTAATGCGCCAAGAACCGCCTTTAGATTCTGAAAAGCATTTAGAATGGCAAGAAAGAGTGGCGCAATGCGAAAATACTGCTGAGGTAATTATTGCAAAGCAAAGGCATGGTGCAATTGGTAAAGTTAAGCTTGGATTTAAAGCCGAGCTTACAAAATTCACTAACCTTGATCATAATGGTCAGTTTTCCCATGATGATGATTATTAGGTTTAATATTTTTAATGAGTATGCAAAGAAATTTCGGACAATCTGAGCTTTTAATTGATTTAGAAGCACTTGTTTATAACTGGCAATATTATAAAAATCTTTGTAAAAATTCGGAAATTGCGGCGGTAGTTAAGGCAAATTCTTATGGGCTTGGAATTGAAAAATGCGCCCAAAAGCTTGAAAAAGCAGGTTGTAA
>CAYUCW010000090.1:1730-5560 GCA_964443435.1 uncultured Caulobacteraceae bacterium
TGCTCTTCTGATATTTCTAATGAATATAATGGGGTTCAATTAGAAAGATTTAAAAAAGCCGCAAGCCTTTTTCCGAATGCAAAAAAATCATTTTCTGCTTCGGCTGGCGCATTAATTTCATCTGACTATCATTTCGATATTATAAGGCAAGGTATAGCGCTTTATGGCGGCAATCCTTTGGATACAGAGTTTAATGAGTTAAAGCCTGTTGCTATTTTAAACTCACCAATATTACAAATTCGCTTACTTAAAGAAAATGAAACGCAAGGCTATGGCGCAAGCTTTAAAACTGATAAAGATATAAAGATTGCAATTGTTGCACTTGGTTATGCTGATGGTTTTTTAAGAAGCGCTTCTAATTCTGGCTATGCAAGTATTAATGGAATTGAGTGCCCAATTATTGGCCGTATTTCAATGGATTTAATTGCAATTAATATAGATAATATTGAAAATGTGAAAACAGGCGACAATGTTGAATTTTTAGGTGCAAATACCAAATTAGACAAACAAGCCGAAGCAATGCAAACAATTAATTACGAAATCCTAACCCGTTTAGGAAACCGATTTAATAAAAAATATATAAATGATTAAAGGTGGTGAATAATGGCAAAATCTACTAGCCTTTTTGTTTGCGCATCTTGTGGTGCGACTTATGGCAAATGGCAAGGAAGATGTGATGAATGCGGTGATTGGAATACTATTCATGAAGAAACCGTTTTATCACCTAATTCACAAGCTATTAGTAAAAACAAAAATAAATCAAAAATTGAATTTGCTTCTTTAAATTCTGAAAGCATTGCACCCGATAGAATTGTTTCAGGTAATTTTGAATTTGATAGAGTTTGCGGTGGAGGCCTTGTAAGATCTTCGGCTGTGCTTTTGGGCGGAGATCCCGGAATTGGCAAATCAACATTATTATTGCAGGTTTTAACTGCTTGCGCCAGAAAAGGCTATAAATCGCTTTATATTTCAGGCGAAGAAGCAGTATCACAAATCCAAGATAGGGCCTTAAGACTTAATGTAAAAAATAGCCCTGTTGATTTATTATGCGAAACCGAACTTGGCGCAATAATTGATGCTTTAAAAGAAAAAAAGCCTGAAATTGCAATCATTGACTCAATTCAAACAATTTGGACCGATAGTTTGCCTGCTGCGCCGGGGACAGTAAACCAAGTAAGAACTTGCGCCCATGAATTAGTAAGATTTGCTAAAACACATAATATTGCAATTATTTTGGTAGGTCACGTCACTAAGGATGGACAAATCGCAGGCCCAAGAGTTGTTGAACATTTAGTCGATGCGGTTTTACAATTCGAAGGTGAGCGTGGTCATCATTTCCGAATTTTACGCGGCCTAAAAAATCGATTTGGTGCAACTGATGAAATCGGAGTTTTTGAAATGGCGGGTGCAGGCCTTATTGAAGTTGCCAACCCATCTGCCCTTTTCCTAGATGAACGCGGCAAAGGACAAGCTGGAAGCGCTGTATTTGCTGGAATTGAAGGCACAAGGCCAATATTAGTTGAGTTCCAAGCCCTTGCCGCCAAAACGGTATTTGGATCCCCAAGGCGCGCGGTTGTTGGTTGGGACACTAACCGCTTATCTATGATACTTGCTGTACTTGAAACCAGAGCTGGAATTAATTTTTCGGGACATGATATTTATCTTAATGTCGCTGGCGGCCTAAAAATTATTGAACCAGCGGCAGATCTTGCAGTTGCCGCCGCTCTAATATCCGCCATCAGTGATTGTGCGTTGCCGGAAGATAGCGTTGTTTTTGGAGAGATTTCTTTGTCAGGCGACATAAGAAGTGTACCAAGAACAGAAACAAGAATTAGAGAGGCTGCAAAACTTGGTTTCAATAAGGCATTAATTCCAGTAATTAGAGGCAAAAGCACTAGAAAAATTAACGAATTAGAGCTATTGGCAAGTCACATAGAAAAGCTTAGTGATTTAGTCATCGCGATTACTGGCGAACAATGATTCCTGCAGAAAATGGAATGTAAATGACGGGTTTAGACATACTTGTTTTAATTATAGTTAGCATTTCTGCTTTGCTTGCGTTTGCTCGTGGCTTTATTCGTGAAATCCTTTCAATGACCGCCGTTATCCTTGGCATATTAGCAGTTGTATGGGGATATCCAGTATTTAAAATTCCTGTCAGAGGCATGGTCGGTCAAGCATGGCTTGCCGATACTATTACAATTCTTGGCTTATTTATTTTGGTTTATATTGCCGTAAGAGTTTTAACAGGGCGTATTCATGAATGGATACATGATTCTGAACCTTTAGGTATTCTTGATAGAACCGCTGGTCTTCTATTTGGTGTTGCACGCGGCGTAGCAATTGTTTCAATTGGTGTTTTACTTATAAGTTCGATTACAAAACAAGATAGAATGCCGAGTATTATTACCGATGCTAAATTCTATCCTTTACTTGCCCTTACTGGTGATGCCTTAAGTCATTTAACGCCTAAAGCGACTTCAGGTGCAACCAAACTTGTAAAAGGCGCTTCTGACGCTGGCAATGAAATGTCAAAATGGAGCAGCGAACTAAACACAAATGAATTAAGTTTTGATGATACTAACTCTGCCGAAGAGAGTATTACAAATGAAACCAATACAATCGATGATAATTCTTTAATCATCAAAAAGAGTAAATAATATGAATAACCCGAATTTTTCCCTTGATAATGATATTGATTGGTTTGATCCAGATGCAGATAAATTAAGGGAGGAATGCGGTGTATTCGGTATAGCAGAAAATGATGAAGCCGCCGTTATTACTGCTTTAGGCTTACATGCCTTACAACATAGAGGTCAAGAAGGTTGCGGTATTGCAACTTATGACGGAAAATATTTTAATACTGAGCGTCATTTAGGCTTAGTTGGCGACCATTTCACCCAAGCAGATTTACCCCAAAGACTTCCTGGGAATTGGGCAATTGGTCATGTAAGATATGCGACCCAAGGCGGAACAATTTTAAGAAATGTGCAGCCATTATTTGCTGACTTATCTTCTGGCGGCTTTGCGATTGCCCATAATGGCAATCTTACAAACGCTAGAAACCTACGGGAGCATTTAACCCATTCGGGCGCAATATTCCAATCAACTTCAGATTCTGAAGTGTTTTTGCAATTAATTGCACGCTCAAAAGCGCCAAAAGTAGTTGGTCGCCTTATTGATGCATTGTCACAAATTGAAGGCGCTTACGCACTTGTTTGCCTTACTAAAAATAAGCTTATTGGTGCACGCGACCCAAGTGGTATTCGCCCATTAGTTTTAGGTGATTTCAATGGTAAACCTGTTCTTGCCTCTGAAACTTGTGCATTTGATATGATTGGTGCAACCTATGTAAGAGATATCGAAGCCGGAGAGATTGTTGTTTATCAAGAAGGTAAACTTGAAAGCCATTTCCCTTTCGGTAAGAAAAAAGCAAGACCTTGCGCTTTTGAATATGTATATTTTGCAAGACCAGATTCAATTATGGGCGGTCGTTCTGTTTATGAAATCCGTAAACATATGGGCGAAAGACTTGCGATTGATACTTTGGTTGATGCCGACGTAGTTGTTCCTGTTCCAGATTCTGGAGTTCCTGCGGCATTAGGTTATGCCCAAAAGTCGGGAATTCCATATGAAATGGGCATTATTAGAAATCATTATGTTGGAAGAACATTTATTGAGCCTACGCAATTAACAAGATCTATTGGTGTTAAACGCAAACATGCGGCAAACCGCGCAGTACTTGAAGGCAAAAGAGTTGTTCTTGTAGATGACTCAATTGTTCGAGGAACAACTTCAAAGAAAATCGTGCAATTAGTTCGTGATGCTGG
>CAYUCW010000091.1:0-2755 GCA_964443435.1 uncultured Caulobacteraceae bacterium
CACCAATTGTTATCGGAAGCTTTTTACTTATTGCAATATTTGATAAATTAAAACTCATTGGACATTCCCTTTTAAACCTATTTGACCCCATAGGTCACGTGTTAAAAAAAGATTGTCATCAGTTTATTAAAAATTACTTAGCAAAACCGCATAAATATTAAGGAAATGCCCGATATTTTATTTATTACATTGATAACTTCATAAATAGAATTAATTTTGGGTTAAATTTGTCAAGAATATTGGGTTGCGAATAAAATATTTTCAATTGCTTCAAGTGATTCGTTTTCATTCAATATTGGCGCATGTCCAATATTTTCTATTGTTTTGGTAACTACTGTTGGCCTTAGTTCTTTTATATGAAGCAGAGTTTCTTTAGTAAGAATATCGGAATCTTCGCCACGAATTACGGCGGTTGGATAATGGCAAAGATTTAAAAATAAAGGCCAAAGATTTACAGGAACTAGAACTTCGCTTGCTAAGACATTTATTTTTATATTTGGGTCATAATCAAAAATAATTTTCCCATTTTTCTCTTTGCAAACGCGTTTAGTAAACTCAAGCCAGAATTCATCATCCTTATTTTTAAATGCATTATTATTTATATTGCGAACGGCTTCTATTGCATCATCCCAATTTGCAAATTCAGTATTATTGCCGACATAAGTCTGTATTCTTTTTAGGCCTGAAACCGAAATATCAGGGCCAATATCATTTAAAATACTTCCCGCGATTTTTGATTTTGAAAGGCTTGAAAGCACCATAGTAATTATGCCGCCCATTGATGTGCCAATAAACACCGCTTTCTTTATCTTAAGCTTGCGCATTAAAATCAAAACATCATTGGCATAAGTATATGGGTGATAATTCAAAGGATTAATATCATAATCGGAATCGCCCCGCCCGCGCATATCAAAAGTATAAACCTTACGCCCAAGCTTTAATAAATGCGAAATTATTGGGTCAAAATCGCGTGAATTTCTCGTAAGGCCATGAAGGCAGATTATTGGTGGCCCTGTAATTTCAATATCGGGTGTATAGGATTTTGTATTAATCCTTACGCCATCTGGCATTTTAACTAAGCGAATATCCATATTCATTTTATATTACAGGTGTCCATAGAACATCATTTATAGTTCTTGCCCCCGATACTAACATAATTAGTCTTTCAAGTCCCAATGCAACCCCAGATGTAGGCGGCATTTTTGCGATTGCGCTTAATAATTCTTCATCAATTGGATATGAATATCCATAAATTGCCTTTTGTTTATTCATTGAATCTATAAATCTTTGTCTTTGTTCAATTGAATTGGTTAATTCCCCAAAGCCATTTGCGATTTCAAGGCCGCAAATATAAAGCTCGAACCTTTCGACAAGTCTTGCATCATGCTTTGTTTTTTGCGCAAGTGCCCCTTCGGATAATGGATATTCATAAAGTATGGTTGGCGCAGTTTTTCCAAGTTCTGGCTCAATTTTTGCGACCAAGACTTTTGTAAATATATCCGACCAATCATCATCTCTATTAATTGCTACCCCAATATTATTTGCAGCAGAGGCAAAACCATCGCGGTCATTAATTATTTCAAGCATACTAAAGCCTGCATATTTTATAAAAGCTTCTTCAAGAGTTATAAATATTGGCGTGGCATTTATTGGGATTTTAAGATTATTAAAGCTATAAAAATCGGCATTATTGGCAAGTGCCGCCGACCTACAAATTTCCAAAGTATCGCTTATAATTTGCTTGTAATCTTCATTCGCGCGATACCATTCAAGCATTGTAAATTCTGGACTATGAGTATTTGAAATATCGCGATTTCGAAAGACTTTTGCAAATTCAAATATTCTTTCCATGCCGCCCGCAATAAGTTTCTTACAAGCAAATTCAGGACTTGTAGCCAGAAACATAGGAATTTTAGAACCATCCATTAATTCAATTTCGGTAGAAAGTCCTAATAAATGGGTTTCATTTCCAGGGGAAGTTTGTAATTGCGAAGTTTCAACTTCTATAAAACCTTCAGCTTCAAACCATTTTCTTATAGCATTTTTGACATTTTGACGCGCGATTAAGAATGGCATTTTATCCTTTAGTTTATCGCTATCCCACCAAGACATTTTAAATACTCACTAAAACAATTGAAATTATTGTTATATTGCCATAAAGCACGTTTTATAAATAGTGAAATAGTTTTGCGATAATAAGCAATTCAAGACAAAGAGAGTATAATGGTAAAAGTTATCGCTTCAAGCATTCGTAAAGGCAATGTTATCGAACATACAGATGGCAAGCTTTATGTGGTTTTAACCCAACAAAATATCCACCCAGGAAAAGGCACACCTGTAACACAGGTTGATATGCGCCGTATTGTTGATGGCATTAAAGTAACAGAGCGTTATAAAACTACGGATAGCGTTGAAAAAGCTTTCGTAGAAGAGCTTAAGTATAATTATCTTTATGCCGATGGCGAAAATTTCGTATTCATGAACCCTGATAATTATGAGCAAATCACAGTTACCAAAGACACTATGGGTGATGATGCGGCATATCTTCAAGAAAATATGGAAGTCTATCTTACTATTTTCAATGAAACTTGTTTGGCGGTTACTTTGCCACAGCGCGTTACTTTGGAAATCGTTGATACAGAGCCAACAACCAAAGGCCAAACCGCTTCTTCTTCATATAAGCCTGCTATGCTTGAAAATGGCGTAAGAACTATGGTGCCGCCATATATTACAACTGGCACTAAAATTGTTGTAA
>CAYUCW010000091.1:2855-5458 GCA_964443435.1 uncultured Caulobacteraceae bacterium
AGAATTTCTTCACGCATTTGCGCGCGCTTTTCATGAACTGAAACAATAATATTCCCCATGGGCACACCGGCCTCTACCATAATCGCTTCGGCAAGCTGTAAGCTCGCTTCCAAAGTTTCAGGGACGGCCTCATTAACGCCAAGCGCATAAAGATTTTGCGCGTGAATGCCATCTTTGGCACGAACGACAATTGGAATATCTGGCCTTGCTTTACGTGCCGCTTTCACAACCGCATTCACCTGCCCAGATCCATGCATAGTAATAACTATTGCTTTGGCACGGGCAATACCGCAAGCGTCAAGAAACTCAGGGCGCGAGATATCACCATAATAAACACGATATTTATTTATTCTGGCTTCGCCTACCCGCGCAATATCGGTGTCGGCAGCAATATATTGTACTTTGTGATGCGCCAGTAAATTGGTTACAACTTCGCCCACACGTCCAAACCCTGCAACAATAACATGATTATCGTCTTCTGAGGCTTCTTGGGCCACTAAATCTAAATCATCTTTAACAAGAGTTTTTCTTTGCGCCCCTTTTTCAAGGATTTCAGCAAGTATTGGCGTAAGTGCCATAGATATTGCGGCAATGGTTAATGCAAAATCCGCAGATCTTGGCCCAACAACATATAATTCTTTGGCAAGGCCAATGATTACAAATGCAAACTCACCTGCACCGCCAAGCATAAGCCCAGCATATAATGCCGCGCGCGGCTTAAGCCCAAGCAAAGGCCCAAGCCCCGCAATAAATAAGGCTTTTACCGTGATAAGTAAAGCCACCGCCCCAAGTATTAAAAACGGGTTTGCAAATACTTTTTCTAAATTAATCGACATTCCTATTGATACAAGGAAGACCCCAAGCAATAGCCCTTTAAATGGTTGGATAGTGGCTTCAACTTCACGTCTATATTCGGTTTCGGCAAGCAAAAGCCCTGCGATAAATGCGCCCATTGTCATTGAAAGGCCCGCTTTAGAAGTCGCAAGGCCAGTAATGATAACCACAAGAATGCTTGCGGCCATGAAAACCTCTGGCCCTTCAATTTCGGCGGCCATTTTAAAAATTGGGCGCAAAATTAAACGGCCAATAATTACAATTAAAATCACAACAATTATTGAAATTGCCAAAGCGCTTATAAGACCCAAGATTCCATCATCACTTCGGGTTGGTGACATGAATGAAACCGCAAATAGAATTGGAATAATCGCAATATCTTGGAATAATAAAATGCCAAAAGCTGCACGACCTTCTGGCGCGATAAGTCTTTTTTTATCGGCTAAAATCTGCATTACGATTGCGGTTGATGACATTGCTAAGGCAATACCAATTATAAATGATGCGGTTGGCGACACCCCAAAGGCAAACCAAACAATAAGCGCTACACCAATAGAGCAAGAAAACATTTGCAAGCCGCCAAGTGTAAACACAAGCTTTCGCATTTTCTTTAAGCGTTCAAAACTTAGTTCAAGTCCGATTGCGAACAAAAGGAACATTACCCCAAGTTCGGACATTGTATGAATTGTATTAGAGTTTTTTATAGTAAAGGGCGCAAGAAATTCATATTCTTTAGCAAGCATTCCAAGCGCAGACGGACCAAGCAATAAGCCAGTCAACATATAACCAAGAATAGGCGAAATCTTTATTTTATAGAATAAAGGCACAATAATAGCCGCCGCGCCAAGTATAATCATTACTTCTCTAACGTTTATTGATGTTGCGAATTGTGCGGTTGTTGACGCCATTATTTTTCCTGTGTTTTTGTTTGTGGAATTATACCAATAAGAATATCATTATTAATTAAACTATAATTATACTTTTTTAGCGGTTTATTTTTTCCAGGCCCTCCAAGGCATTTACCAGTTTTATAATCGAATACGGCACCATGTGCAGCGCAAATAAGATTTTTCTTTTCATCTTGCAAAAAACTGCCATCAAAATTATCAAGCGGCCACCCAGCATGCGGGCATATATTATAATATGCAAGGATTTCATCGCTTTCACGAAAAACAATCACAGATAATGCTTTATCATTAGGCCAAACATCAATCACAATAGCTCTTTCATGCGATATTTCATCGCATTTTAAAATTTTAAACCAAGGCTTAACTTCATTATTATATGAAGCATTATCTTCTAAAGGATTTTCGTCTTGAGTATTGATAATTTAGTCTCCGTTATAAAAGAATCGCAAGTATTTCATTCTAGCGTTTGGTTATTAATTTGTGCAGCAATTTTCAGCGTATTACAGGAATTATTTCCATTTGATAAAAATCAACCCAGATTTCGCAAAGATTTATATATTGATGCATTTTATTGGGTAATTGCACCATTATTTTATGGCATTGCATCGACCGCAATTTTAATGGGCGGCTTTTATTTAATTTTTGGCGGCAATCTTGACGCGGCAAGTGAATATATGACGAGTGGCGGTTCTTGGACGCAAGATATTCCATTAATACCCCTTGCAATATTATCGCTTATTTTCACAGATTTTATTCTTTATTGGACACATAGAATTTTTCATGGTGATATTTTATGGAAATATCATTCTATACATCATGGTGCACAAAATCTTGATTGGGCACATTGCGTAAGATTTCATC
>CAYUCW010000092.1:0-5263 GCA_964443435.1 uncultured Caulobacteraceae bacterium
ATAATTTTAAGCTTATAATAAATAATAAGAATACTTAAAACCTATAATTGACTTTTTTTATTTTTATAATACCTATTAATTTAGGAAATAAAAATGAAAATAAAATCAATAATTTTTAAGCTATTAATAATTTCTATTTTGGGGGTTTTTACAAATAATGCCTATGCCCAAACTCCTAAACTACCCTCCGCAGAAGATTTTGGATCTTTAGGTACGCGGGGCATTGATATTTCCGATGATGGGAAATCTATTATATTCATAACTGGTGAAGACAAAGAGGCGAATGTAAGATTAATAAGTCTTGAAGACTTTTCTATAACTATTATGCCAATAGATGAATCTAATTTCGTTCGTGATGTTCGTTGGGTGAATGATGATTATTTTATAATTGAAAGAGATAATACAATCGTTTCAACAGCTAATTCTTGGTATTTAGGCAATGTTTTAATTTTTTCTAAGTCTAAAAAAACAGGAGTGCCAATATTACCTGAGCGCGACTTTATTTATTTGAACGTTCTTTATGGTAATTTGCCAAATCCTGATGAAATTTTAGTGGAAACTTATACCGAAAATTTGGGTACAAAAATAGATCTTCCATCTAGTGAAAGAACAACATTCGACAAGGCGGCAAGTACAATTTTTAAAGTCAATGCGAAAACGGGCAGAGGTAAGCCAATTGAATATGGAAGTCCTGAAACTATTAGATGGGGTTTTTCAAAAGCAGGTGTTCCAATTGTTAGAATTGACTATAGTCGTTTTTACAATCGCAATCGTATTTTTGTAAAAGATGGCAAAGAATGGAAGCAAATATATGAATATATTCCAAAAAATGATGAAGACGATTTCAATTGGAATGCGCTTTTAGATGAAAATAATGGTTTATTTTTATTGGACGAAAATGGTGTAAATACAGCTTATAAAATTGATTTAAAAACTGGGAAGACAGAAAAATTTTTAAACGAGCCAGAGAAAAGCATTGATTATATTGGAGTTGAAGAAAGCACAAATAAAGCAGTTTTAATTTCATATTCTGGATTATTTCCTGATTATAAATGGCTTGATAAGGAATTTGAGATAGTGCAAGCCAAGCTTGATGGAAAATATCCTGATGAATATGTTAATTTAATTGATTGGTCAGATGACAAAAAGAAATATTTGTTTTCTTTGAAATCAAGCTCAACACCTGAAGCATTTTATCTTTATGATGTTGAAAAGAATAAAATTTCTAGCGCTTCAATTATGCAAGAAAATTTTCAATATTATAAATTTCCTAGAAAAGAGTTTGAAGCATTTATTGCAAGAGACAAACAAGAAATCCCTATATTTGTAACTTTCCCAAATAAAGCCAAACTTGAAAAGCTTCCAACCATTGTCCTTCCTCATGGCGGACCACAAGCGCATGATGATATTTATTATGATTATTTATCGCAATTTTTGGCTTCGCGCGGTTATTTAGTTTTACAGCCACAATTTAGGGGTTCAACGGGTTTTGGTTATAAATATGCCGAGGCAGGCAAAAGGCAATGGGGCGGCATTATGCAGAATGATGTTACCGATAGTTTAAAATGGGCAATTGAAAAAGGCTGGGCAGACAAAGATAGAGCTTGTATTATTGGCGCATCTTATGGCGGCTATGCCGCGCTTGCAGGTGTTACTATGACGCCTGATTTATATAAATGCGCGGTTTCAGGGGCAGGGGTTTCAGATTTAAATTTAATGTTAAAATCAGAAATTAAATCTAATGGAAAAAACTCAAGAGCAACAGATTATTGGAAAGAGCATATTGGTTTTGACAAATATACAACTGAAGAAATTGCCAAAATATCACCAATTAATCTGGTTGATAAAATCAAAGTACCAGTCCTTTTAATTCATGGCGATGATGATACAGTAGTTTTGCCAGAGCAATCTAAGAAGATGGAAGCGGCTATGAAAAAGGCCGGCAAAGATGTTAAATATGTCGTTCTTAAAAATGAAGATCATTGGCTTTCAAGGCGTGAAACAAGAACGCAATTTTTAACTGAGATTGAAAATTTTCTAAAGCCAATTCTCAAACCAGAAGAATAGCTATTTTTATAATATATCTGAAGACTTGCCATTTTGCCATAAATTGTTCAAAAGACTTTTATGACTATTCAAGATGAAATTTCAAAAGTACGTGGCGCGATTGATGCAATAGATGCAGAGATTGCGCATCTGCTTGCCAAAAGAACGGCAATTGCCCAGACTGTTGCACTATCTAAAAAAATTGATGCCGAAAATGCCAATACTGAGCTTAGTTTTGGTTGGCGTCCCAAACGTGAAATTGAAGTGCTAAGGCAATTAAGAATTGCCGAACCAAGTCTTGATTATAAATTATGCTATATGATTTGGCGCGCCATGATTACGCGCAATCTTGCATCCCAAGCGCCAATGGAAGTTATAGCCATTAAAGAAACCGATGCCGCCGCAAGGATTGGTTTTGGTGCGGCAATCAGCCCAAAAATAATTGAGAATGCCGATGAAGCCATAAAGCTTGCCGCTCAAAATGATAATATAATTCTTACGCTTCCATTTCCTGATGAAAATTCGGTTTGGTGGATAGAAGCCGCAAAGCCCGAAAATAGCGAGCTTAAGATTAATATGGCGCTTCCGCATTATCATGATAGCCTTGCGCCTGAGGCTTTATCGCTTGCCAAAATTACGCCAACTCAAACTGGCAAAGATAAGTCATTAGTAATTACGCAAAGTCGTGATTTGCCAAAAGATAATGCCAAATTATTATCTAAATTTGGTGACAAGCATCTATGGCTGCTTGATGGATTTCATGATGATATCGGATATTTCCTTGGTGCATTTGCGATTGTTTAAATTCTAAAAAAACGCTAATAGGCATTTATGAATACAATTTTGCGCCCCGAACCATTAAATGGCATTTTAGATATTATCCCTTATAAAGGTGGTGATAGTAAAATTGCAGGTTTTGATAAAGTCTATAAGCTTTCATCTAATGAAAACCCTTTGGGTTATTCAGATAGCGCGCGTGCGGCTTATTTAACTTGGCTTGATAAAATTGCCGCCTACCCCGATGGTGGGCATATTGAGCTTAAAAATGCGATTGCTAATCGTTTTGGTCTTGATGCCGAAAGAATAGTTTGCGGCAATGGATCTGATGAAATATTTCAGCTTTTGGGGCGTGCTTATTTAAAACCAGATGATGAGATTATACAATCTGAATATGGATTTTTGGTTTATAGACTTGTGGCACAACAAGCGGGGGCAAAATGCCTATCGGCAAAAACCAATGACTATATCGCATCGGCCGATGCAATTCTTTCATTGGTAAGTGATAGAACCAAAATTGTATTTCTTGATAATCCCAATAATCCGTGCGGCACATATATGCCATTTGAAGAAATAAAAAGATTGCATGCAGGATTGCCGCGTAATGTACTATTGGTTCTTGATGCCGCCTATGCCGAATATGTTTATGCCAATGATTATTCATCGGGGCTTGAGCTTGCGTCTGAATTTGAAAATGTAATTATGACAAGAACATTTTCAAAAATTTATGGGCTTGCGGCACTTCGTATTGGCTGGGCTTATGGCGCAAAAAGAATAATTGACGCGATTAACCGAGTAAGAAGCCCATTTAATATAACAGGGCCCTCTTTGTCGGCGGCGGCGGCGGCAATGAATGATGCTTCATTCACTCAGGCAAGTGCGGAACATAATAAAAAATGGCTCGATATTTTAGATAGCGAATTTAAAGCCTTGGGTCTTAAAACTATACCAAGTGTTGCCAATTTTATTATGATTGATTTTTTAAGTATTGAAACCGCCGATAAATGCGATGAATATTTAAAATCAAACGGCATTATTGTTCGTAAAATTGCTTCTTATAATCTTCCAAACTGCCTAAGAATAAGTGTTGGAACCGAAGAAGCCAATATTAAATTAATAAAAGTCATGCAAGAATTTGCGTTAAAAAAAGTATCTTAAAATGTTTAATAAGCTCGCGATTATTGGAATTGGCCATATAGGATCTTCGATTGCACTTGCCACAAAACGTGGCGGGCTTGCCAAAGAAATCGCGCTTTATGATATAAGTGAAAATGTCCGTAACCGCGCAGATGAGCTTAAGCATGGTAATATTTATGCCGATTTACAAAGCCTTTTAAAGGGCGCGGATTTAATCATTCTTTGCGTACCTTGCGGCGCGATGTTAAGTGTTGCGCAAGAGATGCTTCCATTTATAGAAAAAGGCGCGATTGTCTCCGATGTTGGCTCGGTTAAGGGTGAGATTGTAAAAGCAATCTCTCCAATTCTTAGTGATGATATTTTCTTTATCCCTGCGCACCCTATTGCGGGCACCGAGTTTTCAGGGCCAGATGCCGGCCTCGAGCATTTATTTGATAAAAAATGGTGCATAATAACGCCAATTTCTGATGATGAAAAATATCTAGAAAAATGCGAAGTCTTAAATGAATTTTGGCGCGGACTTGGCGCAAATATTGAAAATATGGCGCCAGAGCGCCATGATATGGTGCTTGCGGTAACTTCGCATATTCCGCATTTAATCGCTTTTTCCTTAGTGGCAACCGCCGAAGATATAGAGAATTTAACCGAAAGCGAAGTGGTTAAATATTCGGCGGGCGGCTTTAGGGATTTCACCCGTATTGCCGCATCAGATCCAACCATGTGGCGCGATGTATTCCTTCTTAATAAAGAAGCCGTCTTAGAAGTATTAGGAAGGGTCTCAGAAGACATAACCGCTTTAAGACGCGCTATACGTTGGGATGATGGCGACACTTTATTTGATACTTTTACGCGCGCCCGAAAAATGCGCAAAGAATTGATTGATGCCGGTCAAATTAACTAATGACTTGCGATTTTTGCTTTATATGCTAATATTAGAATATGAACCAAACTCTGACTTCCGAAGAAATGGAAAACATGGCAATAGAGGCGTCATGCCTTCTTGATGCCTTAAGCAATCCAAAACGCCTTTTAATTATGTGTAACCTCATTGAAGGTGAGGCTTCGGTAAATGATTTGTCAGAAAGAGTCGGTCTTAACCAATCGGCATTATCACAGCATTTAGGTAAGCTAAGAAATCTAAAATTTGTAAAAACTAGACGCGATGCGCAGCAAATTTTTTATTCAATCGCCGATGATAATGTTTATGAAATTATTGCGGTTCTTAAAAAACTATATTGCGACTAGGCGTTTTAAGATTATCCCAAGGTTTCCGCAAGGCTTTTTGGTAAGCCAAATAAAGGCC
>CAYUCW010000093.1:0-5216 GCA_964443435.1 uncultured Caulobacteraceae bacterium
GGGTATTTATATCACCTGAATATAATGCCGCGATTAAAATCACCGCACCTAAATCATCTACTACCGCTAAGGTAAGTAGAAATATTTTTAAAGATAAAGGAACTTTTTTAGAAACTAAACTTATTGCCGCAACCGCAAATGCAATATCGGTGGCAACCGGAATTGGCCAGCCTTTTATTAAAGATGCGTCATTTGCAAAAGAAACGATGAGTAAATAAATAAGGGCAGGGCCAATCATGCCGCCAAGAGCGGCAAAAACAGGAAGCGCAAGCTTTTTGGGGCTTGATAATTCGCCAACTAAAATTTCTTTTTTAATTTCAAGGCCGACATGGAAAAAGAAAATTGCCATAAGGCCATCTTTAATCCAGTGGCTAAGGCTTAGGGTTTGTTCCCATGCGCCAAACTGAATTGTATATTCGGAATGTAGGAAATGATTAAAAGCATCAGAAAAAGGTGAATTAGCAATAATAATTGCCAATATTGCGATAATGCCAAGAAAAATACCTGCGGCTTCTTCTAATTCAAAAAAACTTTTTATTTTTTTTATTGGCATTCTTAAAAATCCTTTGAAACTTTTCTATTTTATATAGGGTTTATATAGGGATTTTTATTAAATATAATAGGCTTAACTATGAAAAAACCCCCAAATAGGTCGCTCTATTTGGGGTTAGTACATGGGGAAGTTAATGGGGAGAAGATAAAGCTATTTAGTTGCAGAGCGTGCGCATGAATTAAATTCTTCATATGAATGCTTGGCTAAACAGAAAGTATGCTCATATGGGTATCTGGTGGCGGCCAAACACATTCTAAGGTTCAAATAAGCACGTGTCGCACATGATTTACCCGAATTGGGAGTAAGGAAGTTAATTGCCTCATTTCCTTCCCCAAGTGCAACAAGCGCCGCCGCCACCAAAATTTTATCATTCACAGGTTCATTCGATCCGTTTGCATAGCTGAATGAATAATCTGAAACTGGTTTAAAGCTTACATCTTTTGTCCAATTTTGTGCCACTGCATTAAGTCTTGGCTCTTTTGGTGATTCAATTTTAGACCATTTTACAAGTTGCAAATCATATGCGGCTTGATTTATTTTTGAAGAAGCTTTTGAAATACTTGTATATGCCGAACCAAGTGCCATAGAAGAGAAATTTCTTGCGCTTAAATAGCCTTCAATATTTCTTACGCTTGTTGGATCTGATTTAAGCTTTGCTATGAGAGCATCTTTTCCACCAAAATTTGCAATACTTTTTATATTGCCAGTAAATTCTGATGACCTAAGCGCCGCAATAACCGCATATGCTTTAGCGCCATCAATAGTGCTCGCGCGCGTCAAAGTCGTAGATCTTGCCACCGATTCATCAATCTTAGCAGCTGAAGAAAGGCCCTCATTTGAAGCAGCGCGCGAAGTTTCACTTATAAATTCAGCAAAATTCCCAGCAAGCTTATATATTTCTATATTATTATCATTAGCTCCATAATTAACGGGCGTAAAATTTGCCGTCATTATAATTGGTTGCGTTTCCGAAAGTTCAGGTGCGCTTACTTCTGTTGTAAGTTCAGTAATAGTTTCGTTAGATATGTTTGCCGCTTTTTCCGCGCTAATAATATTAGCAATTGAAATTCCAGAAACTGTCGTCAGCAATAATGCAGATATAAGTATAGTTTTTTTCATCTTGGCCCCCTGTGGTTCTAAAGGGTATAACCTTAAAAAATTCACACGGATTTAAACAAAAAGATGGAAATTAATTAAAATTTTCTAGATTTTAATATAGGCCAAAGCCTTTATTTTTCAGGTTATGTAAGTTTTTCCCTATTAATGCCAATCTGGCTTGACCATATAGAATGTTTCATGTAGTGGGCACTTGTTCCAAAAGGGTTTATGCCTTTTTGGGAATACTTTAAATTCAGCAATTCAATTGCATATGGCTAAGCGGATACCGCAACGTCCCAAGGGGGGCGCGATACTCGTTTGTTAAAGCCGTACCAAAATCTGGGTTTGCTGCCAAAAGTAAAGCAACGGGAAACCGTATTTTTGGATACCTGTAGGTTCGAGTAAAAGTTACAGACTTTTACGCCAGCGAACCTCAGAAAATTTAGAATCGAAAGATTCATAAAGGAAAAGAGAAATATGCCTACGATCAACCAATTGATCAGAAAGCCTCGCAAGCCATTGATTGCTCGCAACAAGGTTCCTGCCTTGAAAGGCTGTCCACAACGTCGTGGTGTTTGCACCCGCGTTTATACAACTACACCAAAGAAGCCTAACTCGGCATTGCGTAAAGTTGCTAAAGTTCGTTTAACTACTGGTACTGAAGCGGTTTGCTACATCCCTGGTGAAGGTCATAATCTACAAGAGTTCTCGGTGGTTCTTGTACGCGGCGGTCGTGTAAAAGATTTGCCAGGTGTTCGTTACCACATTCTTCGCGGCGTTTTGGATACTCAAGGCGTTAAAAATCGTAAGCAACGTCGTTCACACTACGGCGCTAAACGTCCTAAATAAGAAAAGAATATATTATGTCTCGTCGTCATAAAGCTGAGAAGCGTGAAATCTTACCAGATCCAAAATTCGGAGATCTGGATGTAACAAAATTAATGAACTATGTTATGTATGAAGGCAAAAAATCTGCTGCTGAATCTATCATATATGGCGCGTTCGATTTATGCGAAAAACGTGCAAAACGTGATTCAATTGACGTTTTCAAAGATGCTTTGGATAATGTTTCACCAGCGATTGAAGTTCGTTCACGTCGTGTTGGTGGTGCTACTTACCAAGTTCCTGTTGAAGTTCGTTTAGAGCGTCGTAAAGCACTTGCACTTCGTTGGTTGGTTACTGCTGCTAGAAAGCGTAATGAGCAAACTATGCAAGAACGTCTTGCTGGCGAATTGTTAGATGCTGCTTCTAATCGTGGCTCTGCTGTGAAAAAGCGTGAAGACACTCACAAAATGGCAGAAGCTAACCGCGCATTCTCTCACTATCGCTGGTAATAAGAAAAGGTTCTTAAAATGGCACGTACACACGCGGTCAAAGACTATCGCAATTTCGGCATCATGGCTCACATCGATGCTGGTAAAACTACCACTACTGAACGTATTCTTTATTATACTGGTAAATCACATAAAATCGGTGAGGTGCATGATGGCGCCGCAACTATGGACTGGATGACCCAAGAACAAGAACGCGGTATCACTATTACTTCTGCGGCTACTACTTGTTTCTGGCAAGATAAACGCCTTAACATCATCGACACTCCGGGACACGTTGACTTCACTATCGAAGTTGAGCGTTCTTTACGTGTACTTGATGGTGCGGTTTGCGTTCTTGACGGCAACCAAGGTGTTGAGCCTCAGACTGAAACTGTTTGGCGCCAAGCTGACAAATATGACGTTCCACGTATCGTTTTTGTAAATAAAATGGACAAAATCGGCGCAGATTTCTATATGTGCGTTGACCAAATCGTTACAAGAGTTGGTGGTAAGCCTGTTTGTATGCAGCTTCCTATCGGTTCTGAAAATAACTTCAAAGGCGTTGTTGACCTTGTAAAAATGAAGGCAATTGTTTGGGAAGAAGAATCATTGGGTGCAAAATTCAATGAAGCTGAAATCCCTGCTGACCTTAAAGATAAGGCTGAAGAATATCGTGCAAAATTAATCGAAGCTGCGGTTGAGATGGATGATGATGCGATGATGGCATATCTTGAAGGTGAATTACCATCTGAAGAAGAGCTTAAAAGACTTGTTCGTCTTGCAGTATTTAAACGTGCTTTCCACCCAGTATTCTGCGGTTCTGCATTCAAAAACAAAGGCGTTCAGCCATTGCTTGATGCGGTTGTAGATTTCCTTCCTTCACCGGAAGATCGTGGTCACGTTTCAGGTATTGATTATAAAACTGAAGAAGAAACAATTCGTAAGCCAACTGATGAAGAGCCTTTGTCATTGCTTGCGTTCAAGATTATGGATGACCCGTTCGTGGGTACTATCACTTTCTGCCGTATATATTCTGGTGTTTTACAAGCTGGTACTACTGTTCTTAACTCTTCACGCGATAAAAAAGAGCGTATTGGCCGTATGTTGCTTATGCACTCTAATAACCGCGAGGACATTAAAGAAGCTTATGCTGGTGATATTCTTGCGCTTGCAGGTCTTAAAGAAGTTCGTACAGGTGATACACTTTGCGACAATTTAAAACCAGTAATCCTAGAGCGTATGGAATTCCCTCAACCAGTTATTGAGATTGCTGTTGAGCCTAAAACTAAAGCTGACCAAGAAAAACTTGGTATTGCTTTGGCTAAGCTTGCTGCGGAAGATCCTTCATTCACGGTATCAACTGATAATGAGTCTGGCCAAACCATCCTTAAAGGCATGGGTGAGCTTCACTTAGATATTAAAGTTGATATTCTAAAACGTACTTATAATGTTGACGCTAATATTGGTCAGCCAAAAGTTGCTTATCGTGAAAAAATCAATAAGGTTGCCGAAATTGATTATACTCACAAAAAGCAATCTGGTGGTACTGGTCAGTTCGCACGTATCAAAATTATATTTGAACCAGGTGAAGCGGGTTCTGGCTTTACTTTCGAATCTAAAATCGTTGGTGGTGCGGTACCTAAAGAATACATCCCAGGCGTTGTAAAAGGTCTTGAAGGTTCTGTATCTAATGGTCTATTAGCTGGCTTCCCACTAATCGACTTAAAAGCAACTTTAATCGACGGTGCATTCCACGATGTTGACTCGAGTGTTCTTGCATTCGAAATCGCTGCTCGTGCGGCATTCCGTGAATTGAAATCTCAAGGTGATCCAAAATTACTTGAGCCAATCATGAAAGTTGAAGTTGTTGTTCCTGAGGAATTCACAGGTTCAGTTATTGGTGACTTAAACTCTCGTCGTGGTATGATCCAAGGACAAGACATGCGCGGTAATGCGAACGTTGTTAATGCAATGGTTCCACTTGCAAGCATGTTTGGTTATGTGAATGAACTTCGTGGCTTTACTCAAGGCCGTGCGTCATACACTATGCAGTTCGATCACTATGAAGAAGTGCCTCGTGCAGTTGCTGAAGACGTGTTGAAAAAACTTCAAGGTTAATTGTTGTGCAGCTTTCGGGCTGCGCACATATTTTTAAATTATATTTTTAAAAGAAGAGACTAAAATGGCTAAAGAGAAATTTGAGCGGAATAAACCGCATTGTAACATTGGTACAATTGGTCACGTTGACCATG
>CAYUCW010000094.1:0-5206 GCA_964443435.1 uncultured Caulobacteraceae bacterium
ATAATTTTAAGCTTATAATAAATAATAAGAATACTTAAAACCTATAATTGACTTTCTAAATTATATTATTTTACCGTTCTTTAGAAATAGCAATCCCAGCAATGCTAACATGTTGACAATCATAAACGTCATTAAGTGTTTGCATTTTTTTTGGTAATTCAAGACTAGCAAATAGAAGTTCTGCCTTTTTGCGTTTATCTAGAAGATCGTGTATATTATCTAAAATAACATTCGGTTCATAATAATCTTGCGATGTTGAATTCTTTGGTTGGTATCCAATTACAATTGCTATGCCCAAATACACACCACCATCACCTTCCCAATCAGGCTTCCTCTTTTTAATGTCAGTAATTTGATCTTCTAGTATGTTTATTGTACTTTTAGCAACTGCTGTGAAATCAAACATAGTAGTTGAACTAATGCAATATTCTATTTTTTTTAACTCGATAAAATAATTAATTTTTTTTCCATTTTCACCATTTTGAATTAAGCACCAAAAATCTAATTTCCTATGATTTTCATGATAATCAGATCTCTCAAATGGGTGTTCTGAAAGGTGAATTGGTGTGATTTTTGAAATTGCAGTTCCAAATTGTGAGTATTGGAGGGTTTCATTTAAGCACAGTGGAATGCATGTTTCTGCTCCGGCTACTTTTGAATATTCATTCCAGTATTCTTCAGATTGCTTTACTAAATTTTTGACCAATTGCTTGAAAAATTGCTTAATACTTCTACCGTGCTCAATTTTATCGGAGGCAAAATGTATATCATTATAAGTTATTTTATCAACAAGCATCTTTTCTTAAACCTTTTATATGAACTCAACTTATAATCGTATTTTGAATTTGTCAATAAATCCAATTAAATCATTCAGAATCTTGTTTTCAGATATTCTACAGACTTTTAATCCGCTTCTTATAATCCCACCTAATGAAACTGTATGAATTGTATTTGATTTAATATAGTCGATAATTTTTTCATTATTGTCCACTGTTTCCGATAGACTTATTATGTTTTCGGTATAATATTTGCTGTCGGAAAAAATGCAAACTTCACTCGTAATAGAATCTCTTGCAAAAAATGCGTTTCCATTATGTGTTACATCATTTTGTTCCGATTCAATTTGAGAGAAACCAATTGAAACTAAGAATGTGAAATTTACTCTATTTTCCTGTTTAAGTGAGAATTCAATTTTATTTTCTATAATGAAATTTGCACCAATTTCATAAGCGTCTATTCCGAAAATTTCGAGAGTTACTGAATGACTTTGCTCGATAAAATATAAAAAATTATCGATATGAAAGCGTATGCCATATTCAGAATTTTCATAAAGAATAAAGAAACCGGCACATTCATCGTTTAAGTCATAATCAATCTCTTTGAAAACTGCACTTAAAGCATTATCTAAATCTCGCTGTGCTTCAACGACTTCTAAACTATTGGTAATTAATCTATACAAGGTGTATTATCTCACCTTCTTTAATCGTTGCGAATTTTATATAGAATTTTTTGTAAAATTTTGGAAAAGTATTTTTTAGGTGTTCGAAAGTGAATTTGTTAATTTCTGCAAATGTGCAATTATCAAAAATAATGTCTTCATCAAAAACTAAGCAAAATCGTGTTAATATTTTTTCTGAGGAGACTGGTTCAAGAATAAGAGTCCTATTACATCCAGAATTTAAGCAAAGGTCATCAAATTTTACTTTTGTGTAAACTAATTCGGATGAACGCCTTATTCCATCACTTTCTTGAGTGGTTATGACAGTAACAAGCCAGTAGTGATATTTTATATTAGTATAGTTTTGCATAATTTTTCCTTGTGAATAATTCAAAAAATGAATTTTAGGACACAAGTAAACTTGCGGACGATAAGGATATTTTCCTTGCGTATGTTTGCTAATTTTATAGCAAAAACTCCTTGCCTTTTATCTTATATTAATAGTACGTCAAAAACGGACTCAAATTATGTTAAATAATTTATAGGTTTTGAATTCGCACAAAAATAGACTAAACAAATAATTTGCCATTTTGCCATAAATTGTTCAAAAGACTTTTATGACTATTCAAGATGAAATTTCAAAAGTACGTGGCGCGATTGATGCAATAGATGCAGAGATTGCGCATCTGCTTGCCAAAAGAACGGCAATTGCCCAGACTGTTGCACTATCTAAAAAAATTGATGCCGAAAATGCCAATACTGAGCTTAGTTTTGGTTGGCGTCCCAAACGTGAAATTGAAGTGCTAAGGCAATTAAGAATTGCCGAACCAAGTCTTGATTATAAATTATGCTATATGATTTGGCGCGCCATGATTACGCGCAATCTTGCATCCCAAGCGCCAATGGAAGTTATAGCCATTAAAGAAACCGATGCCGCCGCAAGGATTGGTTTTGGTGCGGCAATCAGCCCAAAAATAATTGAGAATGCCGATGAAGCCATAAAGCTTGCCGCTCAAAATGATAATATAATTCTTACGCTTCCATTTCCTGATGAAAATTCGGTTTGGTGGATAGAAGCCGCAAAGCCCGAAAATAGCGAGCTTAAGATTAATATGGCGCTTCCGCATTATCATGATAGCCTTGCGCCTGAGGCTTTATCGCTTGCCAAAATTACGCCAACTCAAACTGGCAAAGATAAGTCATTAGTAATTACGCAAAGTCGTGATTTGCCAAAAGATAATGCCAAATTATTATCTAAATTTGGTGACAAGCATCTATGGCTGCTTGATGGATTTCATGATGATATCGGATATTTCCTTGGTGCATTTGCGATTGTTTAAATTCTAAAAAAACGCTAATAGGCATTTATGAATACAATTTTGCGCCCCGAACCATTAAATGGCATTTTAGATATTATCCCTTATAAAGGTGGTGATAGTAAAATTGCAGGTTTTGATAAAGTCTATAAGCTTTCATCTAATGAAAACCCTTTGGGTTATTCAGATAGCGCGCGTGCGGCTTATTTAACTTGGCTTGATAAAATTGCCGCCTACCCCGATGGTGGGCATATTGAGCTTAAAAATGCGATTGCTAATCGTTTTGGTCTTGATGCCGAAAGAATAGTTTGCGGCAATGGATCTGATGAAATATTTCAGCTTTTGGGGCGTGCTTATTTAAAACCAGATGATGAGATTATACAATCTGAATATGGATTTTTGGTTTATAGACTTGTGGCACAACAAGCGGGGGCAAAATGCCTATCGGCAAAAACCAATGACTATATCGCATCGGCCGATGCAATTCTTTCATTGGTAAGTGATAGAACCAAAATTGTATTTCTTGATAATCCCAATAATCCGTGCGGCACATATATGCCATTTGAAGAAATAAAAAGATTGCATGCAGGATTGCCGCGTAATGTACTATTGGTTCTTGATGCCGCCTATGCCGAATATGTTTATGCCAATGATTATTCATCGGGGCTTGAGCTTGCGTCTGAATTTGAAAATGTAATTATGACAAGAACATTTTCAAAAATTTATGGGCTTGCGGCACTTCGTATTGGCTGGGCTTATGGCGCAAAAAGAATAATTGACGCGATTAACCGAGTAAGAAGCCCATTTAATATAACAGGGCCCTCTTTGTCGGCGGCGGCGGCGGCAATGAATGATGCTTCATTCACTCAGGCAAGTGCGGAACATAATAAAAAATGGCTCGATATTTTAGATAGCGAATTTAAAGCCTTGGGTCTTAAAACTATACCAAGTGTTGCCAATTTTATTATGATTGATTTTTTAAGTATTGAAACCGCCGATAAATGCGATGAATATTTAAAATCAAACGGCATTATTGTTCGTAAAATTGCTTCTTATAATCTTCCAAACTGCCTAAGAATAAGTGTTGGAACCGAAGAAGCCAATATTAAATTAATAAAAGTCATGCAAGAATTTGCGTTAAAAAAAGTATCTTAAAATGTTTAATAAGCTCGCGATTATTGGAATTGGCCATATAGGATCTTCGATTGCACTTGCCACAAAACGTGGCGGGCTTGCCAAAGAAATCGCGCTTTATGATATAAGTGAAAATGTCCGTAACCGCGCAGATGAGCTTAAGCATGGTAATATTTATGCCGATTTACAAAGCCTTTTAAAGGGCGCGGATTTAATCATTCTTTGCGTACCTTGCGGCGCGATGTTAAGTGTTGCGCAAGAGATGCTTCCATTTATAGAAAAAGGCGCGATTGTCTCCGATGTTGGCTCGGTTAAGGGTGAGATTGTAAAAGCAATCTCTCCAATTCTTAGTGATGATATTTTCTTTATCCCTGCGCACCCTATTGCGGGCACCGAGTTTTCAGGGCCAGATGCCGGCCTCGAGCATTTATTTGATAAAAAATGGTGCATAATAACGCCAATTTCTGATGATGAAAAATATCTAGAAAAATGCGAAGTCTTAAATGAATTTTGGCGCGGACTTGGCGCAAATATTGAAAATATGGCGCCAGAGCGCCATGATATGGTGCTTGCGGTAACTTCGCATATTCCGCATTTAATCGCTTTTTCCTTAGTGGCAACCGCCGAAGATATAGAGAATTTAACCGAAAGCGAAGTGGTTAAATATTCGGCGGGCGGCTTTAGGGATTTCACCCGTATTGCCGCATCAGATCCAACCATGTGGCGCGATGTATTCCTTCTTAATAAAGAAGCCGTCTTAGAAGTATTAGGAAGGGTCTCAGAAGACATAACCGCTTTAAGACGCGCTATACGTTGGGATGATGGCGACACTTTATTTGATACTTTTACGCGCGCCCGAAAAATGCGCAAAGAATTGATTGATGCCGGTCAAATTAACTAATGACTTGCGATTTTTGCTTTATATGCTAATATTAGAATATGAACCAAACTCTGACTTCCGAAGAAATGGAAAACATGGCAATAGAGGCGTCATGCCTTCTTGATGCCTTAAGCAATCCAAAACGCCTTTTAATTATGTGTAACCTCATTGAAGGTGAGGCTTCGGTAAATGATTTGTCAGAAAGAGTCGGTCTTAACCAATCGGCATTATCACAGCATTTAGGTAAGCTAAGAAATCTAAAATTTGTAAAAACTAGACGCGATGCGCAGCAAATTTTTTATTCAATCGCCGATGATAATGTTTATGAAATTATTGCGGTTCTTAAAAAACTATATTGCGACTAGGCGTTTTAAAATTATCCCTTTTAAGATTATCCCAAGGTTTCCGCAAGGCTTTTTGGTAAGCCAAATAAAGGCC
>CAYUCW010000095.1:0-4979 GCA_964443435.1 uncultured Caulobacteraceae bacterium
AACAAAAAAGCCGCAAACTTACGTTTACGGCATTTTGAAAAATAGTGGCTCCCCAAGCAGGGCTCGAACCTGCGACAAAGCGATTAACAGTCGCTTGCTCTACCAACTGAGCTATTGAGGAACAACTGGGCGGATATATAACTAAGCAAAAAATCTTCGCAAGTGCCTTTTGCACTCAAATGCAAAAATTTATCACAAAATGTCAGTTTATAAGTCACAAAAAAAACGAGGAACATAAATTCCTCGCTCCAGTATTGGGTATGGTGGGGTGCCTCCTAAGAGACACTAAATATTTTATAAATTATTATGGTTAATTATGTATTAATGCGCAAATATGCATATATTATGCATATTGCAATATAAAAATAATTGAAGATTTTTGGAGGCCTCGCCCGGAATCGAACCGGGGTACACGGATTTGCAATCCGCTGCGTCACCACTCCGCCACGAGGCCGTCCTAGTGTGGTTGAGAGCCTTTAGCAGGCATTTTCTAAACACTCAATTAAGATGACAGTAAAAATATGTAAATTTCTGTAAGTAAATTGTATTAAAGTGCAAGATTATTATTAAAGTTTTAAAACTATATGCTATGGCATTAATCTAAGCTATTTAAAGGAATTATTAGGTGACTCTTAATTACACTGCCGCACGCAAGAATATGGTTGAAAGCCAAATAAGAACAAATGATGTAAGTGATTTAAAGCTTATTGAAGCTATTTCGAATGTTAAAAGAGAAGATTTCGTAGAAGAAAACGCCAAAAAATTTGCTTATTCGGAAACTTATGTTTCTTCTGATTCTGGTCGTGTACTGTTAAAAGCACGTGATTTTGCAAAGCTTGCACAAGGTTTAAAGCTTAATCCTAATGAATCATTATTAATCATTGGTGGATCTGCTGGTTATAGTTCTGAAGTATTTAAAGAACTTACCTCTAGCGTTAGTACTTATGATAATGTCGGAAGCTGTGATTTTTCTGGTGATTTAATTAATTTAAATCTGCCTAGTGATTCTAAATTTGATGCTATTTTTGTTGATATTGGCGTTGAATATATTCCAAATTCTTGGTTTTCTTCATTAAAAGAAAATGGAAGACTTGCCGTTATTGTAAAAGAAAATAATGTGGGTCGTGCAAAAATATTTGTAAAATCAAATGGTTCTGTTTCTAGTGTAAGTTTATTTGAAGCAAATCCACCTGTGGCAAGCGAATTAAAACTAAAGAAAGAATTTGAGTTTTAACAAATTAATAAGAAATATGAATCAATTATATATTAATTGAAAATAATGTTTATAAAAATATAGAATCAAGTTTAATATTGATTTCTATGAGGGGCTAAAATGAGCGCAGCAGAAGCACAAGCTGAACCAACTATGGAAGAAATTCTTGCATCTATCAGACGCATAATATCTGAAGATGATGCACCTCCTGCTCCTGCGGAAACTGATTCATCTGAAAGCTTTAGTGAGGATGTTCTTGATTTATCTGAACCTGTTGAAGCTATTGAGCCTGTTGATGATGTTGTAAGTTCTGATTTTGACTTTGATGCTTTAGGTTCTGATGAAATCGAAGAGCCTGCCGCTTCTGAGCCAGAGCCTGTATTCGAATCAGAAGAATTAATTGCTGTTGATATCGAACCAGAGCTAGAAGCAGAGCCAGAAATGACTGATGACTTCTTAGAAGAATTTGATGCACCAGAAGAAATTGCTTTTGAAGAGCCGGCACCCATTATTCAACAAGCACCTCCAACACCAAAACCAGAGCCTGTTTATGCTGCACCTTTACCACCTGCTGATGGCCCTGTTTATACACCGCCACCAATAGCTTCAACAATCGGCTTGATTGGTGAAGAGGCGGCAACAGCAACAGCAACCGCATTCTCTAAACTCGGTTCTTCTATGCCAAATCACTTTGCTTCTGGCATAAGTGTTGAAGAAGTTGTGGCGTATTTATTAAAACCAATGCTTAAAGAATGGCTTGATAATAATTTGCCGCGCATAGTTGAAGAACGCGTCGAAGCAGAACTTGCAAGAATAGCAAGACGCGGTTTCTAATATTTTTAAAGCTTTTCTGTGCTTTAATCATTAATTACTAAACTTTTCAGTTGAGTGCTATGCGTCTTAGTGGCATAGCACTTTTTGATTTATGCGCATTTAGTATATGTGGTATAAAACCAATAAATTGGCCAATTATGATAGAACAACACTTTAATTCACAAACCGCAGAAGAAAAAATTTATAAAGCTTGGGAAGATTCTGGGGCATTTAAGCCAAATACAGATACTTCATTAGAAGCTTTTTCTATGGTGATACCTCCGCCGAATGTGACAGGGTCGCTTCATCTTGGGCATGCACTTAATAATACTTTGCAAGATATACTCGCAAGATTCGAAAGAATGCGAGGAAAATCAGTGCTTTGGCAACCAGGGCTTGATCACGCAGGTATAGCAACGCAAATGGTTGTTGAAAGACAGCTTGCGCAAAATGGTGGCAATGAATCGCGTGCTTCACTTGGTCGGGAAGAATTCATCAAAAGAGTTTGGGCTTGGAAAGCTGAATCTGGTGGTACAATTGTAAACCAATTGAGGCGTATTGGTGCATCTTGTGATTGGTCGCGCGAACGTTTTACTATGGATGAGGGGCTATCAAGTGCCGTTCGTAAAGTATTCGTAAAATTATACAAAGATGGTTTGATTTTTCGCGATAAACGCCTTGTAAATTGGGATCCACATTTTGAAACTGCGATTTCTGATTTAGAAGTTGAAAATCGTGAAATCGAAGGCACTATGTGGAAAATTGCCTATCCATTTGCCGATGGAACGGGGGAAGTTATTGTTGCAACTACACGCCCCGAAACTTTATTAGGTGATGTTTGCGTTGCGGTTCATCCAAAGGATGAAAGATTTGCAGATAAAATCGGTAAAATGGTGATTTTACCACTAACAGGCCGCCAAATTCTAATTATTGCCGATGATTACGCGGATATGGAAAAAGGGACGGGCGCGGTTAAAATCACACCTGCTCATGACTTTAATGACTTTAAAGTTGGTAAACGCCATAATTTAACGCCTATTAATATATTTGACTCTAAAGCTAGAGTATGTGCCCCTGCACCCGAAAAATATATTGGTTTAGATAGATTTGTTGCAAGAAAACAAATACTTGCCGATCTTGAAGAGCAAGGACTTATGCGCGGTGAAGATAAAAACGCTATGACTCAGCCGCATGGCGATAGGTCGGGCGCGATTATTGAACCATGGCTTACTGATCAATGGTATGTTGATGCAAAAACCTTATCAATTCCTGCATTAGAAGCGGTTAAATCGGGCAAAGTTAAATTCACACCTGATAATTGGAAAGAAACCTATTATCAATGGATGGAAAATATTGAGCCTTGGTGCGTCTCGCGTCAATTATGGTGGGGTCACAGGATTCCGGCTTGGTTTGATGATGCCGGCAATATATTTGTTGAAGAAACCGAAGCCGAAGCCAAAGCCGCCGCCAAAGCCAAACATGGCAAAGATGTAAATCTAAGACAAGATGATGATGTTCTTGATACTTGGTTCTCTTCTGGTTTGTGGCCGTTTTCAACTCTTGGCTGGCCTGAAAAAACGCCCGAGCTTTCGCGTTTTTATCCAACGTCTACACTTGTGACGATGTTCGATATTATCTTCTTCTGGGTTGCCAGAATGATGATGTTTGGCTGCTATTTTACGAATGAAGCACCATTTGAAAATATTATAATCCATTCAAGAGTTGTTGATGAATTTGGCAAGAAAATGTCAAAATCAAAAGGCAATATTATTGATCCAGTGCCTTTAATCGAAGAATTTGGTGCCGATGCTTTAAGGTTTACACTTGCGATTGCGGCGGGGCCTGGGCGTGATATTCGCATGTCGAGTAAACGTGTAGAAGGCTATCGTAATTTTGGTACAAAGCTTTGGAATGTTGCCCGTTTCTGTCAAATGAATGAAGCGCATATTTCAAATACTTATGATCCTTTAAAAGTAAAACACACTTTAAATAAATGGATTATTTCGAAAATTACTACGGTTTCAGAAAGTGTTTATAAGTCACTTGAAATTCATCGCTTTGATGAAGCCGCAACTTCGCTTTATACCTTCATTTGGGGTGTTTTCTGTGATTGGTATATTGAATTAATCAAGCCTATATTAAATGGCGATGATGAAGAAGCAAAAACTGAAACACGACAAACTTTGGCTTGGGCATTAGATCAAGTTTTGGTTATACTTCATCCTTTTATGCCATTTATTACCGAAGAATTATGGGAAAAAACCGCTGAATTCTCTGGTGGCAGAAATAGTCTTTTAATTGCACAAAGCTGGCCAAAATATGCTTCTGAATTAACTAATGAAAAGGTCGAGGCCGAAGTTAATTGGGTAATTGACCTTATAAGTGGCATAAGATCTTTGCGTGCTGAAAGTAATATTAATGCAGGTGCAAAAATCAAAGCAATCTTAGTTGGTGCAACCCAAGAAAATCGTAATTTGCTTGAAAAATATCAAAGTGAAATCGATAGATTGGCAAGACTTGAATATTCAACTTCGGCCGACGAAGCCCCAAAAGGCTCTGTGACTTTTGTTCATCATGAAGCCATTGTTGCGCTTCCACTTGAAGGCATTATTGATGTAGAAGCTGAAAAAAATCGCTTAAGTAAAGAAATTGAAAAGGCAGAAATTGAAATTGGTAAAATTGAAGTTCGCCTAAACAATGAAAATTATGTAGCCAAAGCACCAAAAGAAGTTGTTGAAGAAAATAGACAAAAACTTGAAGCTTTGAAACTTGAAAAAGTTAAATATCAGAGTGCATTAGATAAATTAGATGAGATTTAAGGTGAGATTATGACAAATAGAAAATGGGATAAATCAAAACTACCTAGTCGCCATGTTTCGGTTGGCCCTGCTAAAGCGCCACATCGTTCATATTATTATGCAATGGGTCTTGGAACACTTGACATCGAAGCGCC
>CAYUCW010000096.1:0-4866 GCA_964443435.1 uncultured Caulobacteraceae bacterium
GTAACAAAGTTTCCTATATTCCCTGCGGCAAAGCCCGCTGAATTAACCGCGCCATAGCCTGAAAGATTATTGGTAACGACCGCCAAATTATTTGCGCCATTATTTTGGCTTATATTGCCATTAAGGCCAATCCCAGGTGGACCGCACACCGTACAAGCAAAGCCAGTTGCAACATTGCCCGCCGATGACGATGTAATAGAGCCAACACCGCCCATTGTATAACCATTAAATATGGCTTGGGAATTTATATTAGATCCTGCGGCGGTATCTTGATATGCGGTTATGCTTCCTTCGGCACCAATTGAATACATAAGTGCCGAATTACCTTGTGCCGATGATCCTGCAATCGCATTATTTCTAAAATAATCGGCGTTGATTTCACCACTTGAGTTTACATCACCTCCCGAATATTGCATAGTCGCAAGCTGTGTGTATCCCCATTTATTATAAAGTATTGATTGATTGGCGCTTGCGCTTGCCGCAACCAACATTTCTGTGCCATTGCTATTATTATGAATTGCATTGGCGCTTAACGAACCTGTCGAATTTTGCGTAGTAAATGCATAGGCACTTGCGGTTTCCGAATATGAAGTCGCGGCATTGGCATTGGCATTTGCGGTTACATTCACGCCATTAATATTACAGCAAGCAGTCGTGTCCGAAGTCGCATTAATTGCGCCCGCGCTGTCTTGATTGCTAACAAAACTTACATCACCATTATAAGCTCTTGTACCAATAATATTACCGGTTGCATTTGTGTTTACTATATAAGTACCCAAATCAGGCGCGGTATAAGTTGTTGAATTTGCATTAATGGTTGCGGTATTTGTAATTGATTGATCGCTTATAACATCAATACCTTGATTAAGGTTTTCCGCCTGCATTGTATTGCCATGCGCGGTCGTAATTACATTTAAAAGGCCGGGAAGGGGGGCATCGGTTGTTACATTATTGCCCGCACTTACTGAAGAGCTAAACACTTGACCCGTTGCAACATTCAAAGGAATGCCGCTTTGCGCCGCTGCCGAGATGTTATTGCCAATCGCCGAAGAGCTAGAGCTTATGATTTCGGCGCTTATTTCTGGATTGCCGCCTGAATTATCATTTACTATGCCGGCATTAACATCGACATTTGCACTTACGCTTCCGCTTAAGTCCTGATAAATATCATAAGTTCTTTTTTCTGGGCATGATGCAAAGGCATTATTACAAGCGTTCAAAGTTTCTGGCTGTGCTTCTTGCGCAAAAGCAGGCCTAATAATAAAGCAAGCACTTAATAAAGCGCACGAATATAGAATTCTTGTTTTAAATTTCATTTATGGCCCCCTGCAATATATCAAAATGATATGGGCAAAAAAGCCAGCCGCCTTTTGACGTACTGGCTATTAAAAAAGGGCGGCAAAGCGCCGCCCGTATCTTAGTGACGACCGCGTAAAATGCCGCCGTTTACATTTCTCCAGTTTCCAGATTCTGCACGCTCGCCGCCATTACCAGCAGTAGCCTCAGAACGAGGAATGAAAGCACCAGTTAAACCAATTGGGCCCATTGGGTCGCCATTTGGTCCAAATGCACCGCGGCATACAGATGCGCCAGGTACGCCATAAATATTTGACATCATTTCAACTACTGCACGCTCGATTACTGAACGAACCGCTAATTGAACTGGCTCTTGTGAACGCTCACCTGCGCCAAGATCTACGGTTAAATTATCAAAGAAGCGGAAATAGCCAAGGCCAACTTCACGACCAATGATTTGTTTTTGGTAAGAAATTACGTCAACAACTTCAAGAGTTTTTGTATCGATTAAACGAAGGTCAAGACCAACATTCATTACATAAAGCTTGCCGTTTACTATGCCTTTTGCTTTATCTGCACGTCTGTCACCTACGAAATTATCGGTGCCAACTGAACGGATATTATAATTAAGCTCTGTGATGCCACCAATAAGATAGAAATCAGATCCAGGAACTTGACCCGCAAGGATTTTTCTAAAATCTGTATTCTCATCACCAATAAGGCGATTATTTGCGTATTTAAGCTCAAGCTCAGAAACCGAAGTATCAAAACGCTCAACTAATCTTGCACCAGATTTACCAAATGCCGAAATCGCCATTAATGAACCACCTTGGGTAACTTGGCGGCCACCTTCGAAATCTGATTTACCAGTATAGTCAAGAATGCGACCTACTGCGATTTTTGGCCCTCTAATATTATTAGCGCGCGCATAATTGCCAAGGCAAACTAGTGCATTAGAATAAGGCGTAGAGTTTGCAGTAACCGGTGAGCCACCAATAGGAACCGCATAATTGCCTTTATGTACCGCAACAGGGGCAACGCAACCTGATAAAGCAACCGTAGTAGCAATCGCTACTGTAGTTAGTGTTTTAATATTTAATTTTGCCATTAGAAGTTTAAACCCCCGTTTAATACTTGAGATTGAGATTGAGAATTAGTAGTCGCAGCAGAGTTTGTATTGCTGCCATTTTGAATAATTACGGTTTGATTGCCATTATTTACTTGGCTTGAATTTACAACAACAGTGTTATAGCTTCCGGTAGTGCTTACATTTAATTGGTTGCCCACCGCGGTGCCAGTTCCAGAATAATTAGTGCCAGTATTATACATGCCCAAAGGTAAAGATGATAAATCATCACCTGTTACAATTACGCCATCAACAACTGTTCTATTTCCATTAAGGTCGCGTGTTCTTGCGTCAAATGGCCTTATTTCGTCGCCGAAACCTAATCCATATGGGCGGCTAAACTCATTTGCATAGCTTGGTCTTGTTTGCGCATTCGCATTAGAGCCAGCTAATAATATTGCAAGAGTTAAAGTAGCTCCCGATAAACCAAATGCTGCGAATGCCATACGTTTGGCTTGCATATTGATTTTACCATTGTCTGTGGCTGCAATATTCTCTGCATCCAATTCGACTTTTGTCATCTTCACGCTCCTTAAGGTCAATTTTGAAGATTAATTATTAATATTCAAAATCTACCGAATTAAATTTCTAGAGTTTTTTCCGCAAATTTTATGCCAATTTTAATTATTAACCATAAAATCATAGGCTATAAATGTATCCTATTGTTTTTATTTGGTTTTATAATTTTTATAGATTTGAAATGGTTAATATTTCTATCGAAAAATCCTCTAAATAGGATTATTTTGAACCATTTTATGACAAAATTTGCTTATAAAAACTCCTGATTTCTTTAAAATTAAAGTGAAAATAGACTAAGGAGTTTGCTATAAAGTAAATAAAATTAAAAATTATCAGAAATTTTCATTAAATTATCATAAAAAGTCTTGTGAATAGTTTTGGAAGGGGGATACATATTAATAATGCAAGCCGCTAATAATAATATTTTCAATAAACCAAAACTTCCGGTCGGTGTTTCAATACTATTTATTGCATTAGGCTTTGCATTTTTTGTAACTCATTATTTATTTAGTGATTTAACAAATCAATTGGCCTTTAATACATATAATATTAAACAGGCATATTTTGCGAATGAATTGATTGAATCTGGATACTTATGGACATTATTAAGTTACCAATTCTTACATAGTGGAATTTTTCATTTTTTGGCGAATTGTCTTATGTTTTTTCAAGTCGGTCCTGATTGTGAGATTGAATTATATGTATCAAGTAAATCAAAATCAAAAAAGCGAGTTGCATTAGTCTTTATAATTTACTTTATTATATGTGGAGCTTTTGGTGCTCTCGGACATATTATATTAAACACAGATGCAATACTCGTTGGTGCATCTGGATCTATCAGCGGCATTTTCGGCGGCTATTTAATATCTTCTTATAGAAAACTTGAAAAAGTTTCTTTGGATACCCCTGATTTAAATATTATAGACGCGCGTAAGCATATATTAAATCTATCATTACAATCTGCTGGCGTGTTTTTATTCATAAATGTATTCCTCGCTGCGGTATCTAGGCACTATAATTTAATCCCGATTTCATGGGAAGGACATTTGTTTGGCTTTATAGGTGGCTTAGTATTTTATCCAATTTTATTAAAGATAATAAAAAATCTGTAATTGTTACAATAATTGATTGGCAATATTCCATTTCTGAAATAGTCTTTCTTAAAAAAGGGATGGAACAATGACAATTAAGAATATTATTCAAAATAAACCAAACAAAGTCATAACGATAAATTTAGATTCAAGCTTAAAAGAAGCCGCAATTTTGCTTAATGAAATGCGGATTGGTGCATTACCAGTTGTAAATGAGCAGGGAAGCTTGGTTGGCATTGTTTCCGAGAGGGATATAGTAAGGATTTGCGCCGGCAATATAGAGAATCCTTTATCAACAAGTGTTAAAGACGCTATGACGACAAAGCTTGAGGTCGCAAAACCACAGGATTCAGTTGATATGGCTCTTGCAAGAATGTCAGATAGACGTATCCGTCATCTTCCAGTTATGGAAACTGGCAATTTAATTGCTATAATTTCAATCGGTGATTTAGTTAAAACTAAGATTGATGCAGTCATTGCAGAAGCAAATGCAATGCGCGAATATATCGGAGCAAGCTAAGAGTCCCTGTATTATATACGGTATGATTTTTTGCCTATACCATATGCATATAAATATGACAGATTTGCTGCAATAGGTGCTTGCAAACTTTAGCTCAGGTCTTTAGTAACCGCACACCGACAAGTTGGCTAGATTTTGAAAAATGAGAATTTGAAAATTTCTAGAAAAATTTGTTTAAATGCAATGACTTATATATTGTAGAAGTCGTTTCTTTTTATTGAAAAATTAAGAAGAAATAGTTTGCATAAACTGCAGTTTTGTAGTTGACATGGGGAAAGCTTTTCACTAGATAAGCGCCTCCAATCTGAAGATTA
>CAYUCW010000097.1:0-4837 GCA_964443435.1 uncultured Caulobacteraceae bacterium
TATTTGTATTAATACAAATGCTATACCAATAATTATTGCGATATTTTCAGGTATAAATTTATAGCCACCCAATCCAAAATTATAAAAAATTGGCACGAATATTAGTGACTGTAAGATATAAAAGCTTAATGTCATTCTTCCAACAGGCGCAATTTTATCAAATATTTTTTTTGCGCCATTTTGATAGAAATCAACAAACAATAATAAATAGAAAAACATAATTGATACGTCAAAAATTCCGCCTAAAATATAGCCTAAAATTTCTTTTGCACGTGGCGAATTATCCGTAATTTGTAATAAATTAATAAAGTCAGCTTTATGTATGAAAATTACCGCGCCGATTATTAAACAAGTAAACATAATAATTCTTCTTGGTAATAAATACTTATCGGGATTTTTGAAAAAGCCTATTCTTCCCAAATAAAGACCAATTAAAAATAGTCCGAAAATAAGCATAATACGGCCTGTATCGACAAAAAACGATAGAGTACTTAACCGAGAGCTTAATAAGTTCTCTTGTAAAAGCGCTATGAAATCACCATTTTTATAAATACTAATACCTTGATTAGTCATAAATCCAGGAACTTGCTTTGCCCATTCCGCGCCATTTAAAGAATGATATAATTCATAAAATAAATAAGGCTGTAAGAATAAAAATATTGCAAGAATTATAAGAAGCTTATTGCTTTTTAGTTTGTCAAAAAACATAAAAATAATTCCAAGTGGCGCCATAACTTGTAAAATATCACCTCGATATAACATGCTATGGAAAAAGCCAATCACGAATAATATGACCATTCGCCAAGCAAACACACCATAATAGTTTTCACCTTTTGCCTTCAGGCTTTCAATAAGCATATATTCACTTAAGCCAAAACATACCGCCAAAAGCGAAAATGATTTACCCATAATAAAATTAGTCATGATTACATTAGTAGAGTTTGCAACAATTGGCCCACCCCAATATATTTCATATTGCTCAAACATATGCGCCATAAACACGCCGAAAATTGCAATTGCTCTTAGACAATCAATAAGTAGAATACGTTTTTGATTATTATAAATATCCAAAGCATCATGCTTTATTTGCGCGCTTACCATTCCCATCCCCATTTTATATTTTCTTTTAACTTATATAACAAAGGGATTTTGTCAAACGCCGATAAAATCAACGTTTAAACGGCATAAGCTTGAAATAAGTAAGTGATCGCCAAGCCCATTCAAGTGGGCCGTAATAAAAATATCTAAACCAGAAATTGGCAAACATTATCTGTAAAATAAAGAAGCAAAAGCCTAAGAAAATTGCGGTATTTTCTGGGATAAATTTATAACCTTTTAAGCCAAAGTCATAGAAAATAGGGACAAATATTATTGATTGCAATATATAAAATGACAAGGTCATACGCCCAACTGGGGCAATTAAATTCATTAGTTTTTTCGCGCCATTTTGATAGAAATCAACGATTAAAAGCATATAGAAAAGTGTTAAAGATACATCATAAAAACCGCCAATAATATCGGTTATAATTGCTTTTGCGCGCGGCGCATAAGCGGGAAATTCAAGCCCTTCAACAAAATCAAATTTATAAGCAACAATTATTCCTGCAATAATAAGGCAAGTGAACATTATAATGCGTCTAGGGATTAAGAATTTATCAGTATTAATAAAAAACCCAATTCTACCAAGATATAAGCCAATTAGAAATAAGCCAAAAAGCGACATTATGCGACCTGAATCTATTATAAATGAAAGCGTATTAATTCTTGCATCAATAAGATTTATTTCTAAAACCTCTAAGAAGCTTCCTGATTTATAGATTTCTAATGCCCGACCACCCACATGCGCAGGGATTTTATTTGCCCATTCATTGCCTTGTAAAGATAAAATAAGTTGGGTTACTAAATAAGGCTGTAGGAATAAGAAAATCGCCAATAAAATAATTAATTTATTATTTTTTACCCTATCGAAAAACATGAATAAAAGGCCAAGCGGGGCAAGGATTTGTAAAATATCACCTCGATATAAAATACTATGCAAAAAGCCGATTACCAATAATATAAGCATTCTTATAAAGAAATTTTTATAATAATTCTCACCTTTTGCTTTCATATTTTCAATAAGCATATATTCGCTAAGGCCAAAGCTTAGTGCCAAAAGCGTAAATGACTTACCCATTATGAAATTAAAAATAATATAAAACACGGCATTATATTCGGACGGACTAGCCCAATAAACTTCGAATTGCTCAAACATATGGGTAATAAATACGCCAAAAACCGCAAAGGCACGAATACAATCAATCAGTAAGATTCTTTTCTGAGTTTGGATATTCATACTGGCCGTGTTTGACATTTTAAAACCTATTTAAGTTTTCGTGCCATTAAAATTCCGTCACCTATGCCAAGCATACAGACTTCGAGGCCATCATCTGCGCTTGCTAGTAATTTTAATTCGCGCATGGCGAGTGCGGCCTCATCTTGGGTATTTTCATCAATAACCAAACCATTACGCAATACATTATCAAATAACATTAAGCCGCCATTACGTAGTAAAGTTTTTCCTAGCGGCAAATAATCAAGATAGCCTTTTTTATCGGCATCAATAAATATAAAATCAATTTTACCTTTATAACCTTCGTCAATAAGTGCTTGAAGGCTGTCTTTGGCGGGGGCAATGCGGGTTTCGATTAAATCATCTACTTTGGCTTCTGCCCAATATTGTTTAGCGGTATCAAGATAGGTATGCGATACATCAAGCGCAAATAATTTCGCCCCTGGGCCCGCATTTTTTTGTAGCGCAAGAATAGTTGCCAAAGCCGAATAGCCAGTAAACACCCCAACCTCTACGGCAAGACGCGCATCTATAAGCCTTATCATAAAAGACATAAATGCGCCCTGCTCTGGGCTTATTTGCATATTAGATCTTACATGATTCGCGGTTTCAAGGCGGCATTTCGTAAGAACTTCATGCTCTGGCGGGTTAGAAGTATGGATATAATCCAATAATTCATCGGTAATTTGAAGGCTTTGACGTGTCATGCCAAAGCTTTTACTTTAGAATGAATTTTTCGCCAAGCTTTATAAGTTTTTATTGGCAGTAAGCTTTAATAAAATAGTAAAAATTATCACCCCAATAAGCGCAAAACCTATAAATTTATAAGTATCATTACCGCCATTTGAATATAGAGTATTTATAAATTCAATTTTATAGAAATTATTTATTAAAATGGTTTCTATAAAGGTCCAAAGACTATGCATTGCAATTGCCGCAAATAGTCCAAACCGCATTGCAAGCAAAGCCGTAACCATTCCAAAAACAAAACTATTTAAAAGCTCAAAAATATCATCATAGCCTTGGAAATACTGAATAGTCATAAAGCTTAGGGCGGTGATTATAATCGCAATATTTTTACCAAAATAATTTTGGATAACTGGCCTTATAACGGATTGAAGCATTAATTCTTCGGCGGCGCCATGAATAAAGACCAAAACAAAACCCAATAATAATGAAAAATATAATGGATTGGGAATTGGCTTTATAACCAAAGCCTTGCTTAAATAGGCAATTAGCCAAGCCAGAAATAACCATATTATAATGACAGATGCGCCCAAAATATATGATTTTAGATTTCCAAGATTTATATCAATATGATTTACAGGGAAGTTTTTCTTTAAAAACTTAAAACAAATAAAAGCAATAAATAGGTTTAAAGGCTCTCTTAATGGTAAATTCACGCCAAGACTATTTAAATAAAGGCTTATATTTATTGATGCGCTTCCCGCCCAAATAGTAAAAATAACCACCAGAAAACAAAGTAATAAGCATTTTATATAATTGACATAATTAGTGTTCATATAAGGTTTCACAAATCCAAATTTACTTCTTTTAACTTTACATAGCTTAAAATACACTTATTAATTTCTGTATGTACAAAACCATTAAATCTATAAATCATAATTTTATACCATTTTCCAAAACAAAGATTAATCGGCAAAGTGGTCATAGAGATAATATTGAAGATTTTCTTGAACACAAAAACGCAAAATTTTATATTTTCCATAATTCAAATCCTTTAGTGAGCTTTGAAAATGAAATTTATAAACTAATAGGTTTTGATAAAAGCATACTTAAAGCAATAAATGATTATCAATTAATTTTTATTGGCACAATTGATTATGAACCAATTTTTAGTATTTCAGCCAATAATATAGATTTTAAAGATAATGGGTTATTCGCAAATCATGAATTCAAAGAAATAAGAAGTATTTATAATAATATTTCAGATACTGAATTAAATATTATTTCCATTTCGCGCTCTATTATTGAATGGCATAATCGCCATGGATATTGCTCTAATTGTGGAACTAAGACTAATATTACCCAAAATGGTTGGCGCAGGGATTGCCCAAATTGCAAAGCCGAACATTTCCCAAGAACCGATCCCGTAGTAATTATGCTTGTGATTTATGAAGATAAATGCCTTTTGGGCCGATCTGCACATTTTCCAGAGGGATTATATTCACACTTGGCGGGCTTTGCCGAACCAGGGGAAAGCCTTGAAGAAGCTTGCAAGCGCGAAGTCTTTGAAGAAAGCGGAATAAAAATAAAAAGCGCAAGCATAATAGCAAATCAGCCTTGGCCATTTCCATATCAATTAATGATAGGCATGCTTGCCTATGCCGAAAATAATCAAATAATTTTAGATAAAAATGAGCTTGAAGATGCCGCATGGTTCACAAAAGCCGAAGTAAAAGCTTTGCTTAATGAAGGCATAGAACATAATGGCAAAAAAATCATTGGACCACACAGAATTGCCATCGCCCATCATTTATTACG
>CAYUCW010000098.1:0-4647 GCA_964443435.1 uncultured Caulobacteraceae bacterium
ATATGTCACGAAAAAGAAAAAACCACGCTTTTTTCTTTTTTCGTGTCTTTATGAAACTAATTCACTAAGTGAGCGAAGCGAGGGCAGTGAATTAAGGTTATAAATCCAATTCCTGCGCATATTTCGCATTTTGCGTAAGCCAATTATACCTAAGTTCGGCTTTTTTACCCATTAAAGTTTCCACCAAATCGGTAATAAGCGGCAGGTCGCCATCAGGTATGGTTACGCGCGCAAGTGTGCGGGTTTCAGGATTCATTGTGGTTTCTTTAAGCTGTGCCGGCATCATTTCACCAAGACCCTTAAAGCGTCCGATTTCAACTTTGGCATTGGCGCGGAAGGCGGTTTTTAAAAGTTCTTCTTTATGCTTATCATCGCGCGCATAAACGCTTTTTGCACCATGTGAAAGGCGATAAAGTGGCGGCAATGCAAGGAAAAGCTTTCCTGAATGCACAAGTTGCGGCATTGATCTAAAGAAGAAAGTAACCAAAAGCGCGGCAATATGCGCCCCGTCCACATCGGCATCGGTCATGATTACAATTCGTTCATAACGCAAGTCATTAAGATTGAATTTTGAACCCATTGACACACCAAGCGCAAGCGCAAGATCTGCAAGTTCGACATTGCCTGCAAGCTTATCACCACCCGCGGAGGCTACGTTAAGGATTTTACCGCGTAAAGGTAACACGGCTTGGGTGATACGATTACGCGCTTGTTTTGCGCTTCCGCCTGCGGAATCGCCTTCAACTATGAAGAGTTCGGTGCCTTCGGCATCTTGGCGCACGCAATCGGCAAGCTTGCCCGGAAGGCGAAGTTTACGAGTGGCGGATTGGCGCGAAACTTCTTTTTCTTTGCGGCGTTTAAGACGCTCTTCGGCTTTTTGAATTGACCAATCAAGAAGAATACGCGCTTCTTTAGCCGAGCCAGCAAGCCAGTGATCAAACCTATCGCGAACGGCGGATTCCGTAATTCTTGCCGCTTCGGGTGATGATAATCTATCTTTGGTTTGCCCAACAAATTCAGGTTCACGAATGAAAACCGAAATAAGGCCGCCCGCGCTATCGAATACGTCATCGGCGGTTATAAGTGCGGCTTTTTTATCGTTTAATAATTCGCCATATGCCCTTAGGCCCTTGGTGATTGCCGCTCTAAAGCCTGCCTCGTGTGTGCCGCCTTCGGGGGTTGGGATTGTGTTACAATAGCTTTTCATGAAGCTATCAATGTCACCAAACCCTCTTAGACCCCATGCAATTGCCCATTCAACCGTGCCATGACCTTTGGTTTTATCGGTTCTTCCTGTGAATGGAAGCGTGGTCACGGTTGGATATGTTCCCACCGCTTCGGTTAAATAATCGGCAAGCCCATTCGGGAAGCATAAAATTGCTTCGGTTGGGGTGTTTGACCCTGGCTTAATACGCTCTGGTGCGCATTTAAATCTGATTTCTACGCCTGCGAAAAGATAGGATTTTGAGCGCGCCATGTTAAAAATACGCGCTGGGTCAAAATGTAAGTTTTCGCCAAAAATCTCTGGATCTGGGTGAAAGCGCGTGAGTGTGCCTCGACGATTATTAACCGCGCCCAATTCTTGAATTTTACCAAGAGGAATACCGCGCGAAAACTCCATTTTATAGAGTTTTCTATCGCGTGCGACTTCGACTTCTAACCTATCGGAAAGGGCATTAACCACTGATACGCCCACGCCATGAAGACCGCCCGAAGTCTGATAGGCTTTATCAGAGAATTTACCGCCGGCATGAAGCACGGTTAAAACCACTTCAAGCGCGGATTTATCCGTATATTTTGGGTGTGGATCAACGGGAATACCGCGCCCATTATCAATTACCACTAATGAGCCATCGGCCTCTAAAGATACTTCTATACGGGTTGCGTGCCCCGCGACGGCTTCATCCATTGAATTATCAAGGACTTCGGCGAATAAATGATGAAGTGCGCGTGAATCTGTGCCGCCAATATACATTCCGGGGCGTTTGCGCACAGGCTCTAGCCCTTCCAAAACCTCAATGGAAGATGCGGAATAATCATTACCTTGCGGTTGATATTCTTGCTTTATTTCTTTTTTTGGGGCGGCAGGTAATTCGCCGCCAAATAGGCTTTCCGCGGATTGCGTCATTATTTACTCTTCTTTTATCCCTACCACAAAAGGTGTTTTGCCGATTTGGTCAAGTGTTTGCGGCATTTTTTGCGATATATCCACAATTAAAAATACTAAATAGTTTTCGCAAATCATACATGCGCTTTCATAAACATATTAAAATATGTAGTATCGATTTGATTCGGAAAAACTACATGAGCGATATAATAGACATAGAAGACGAAAAAAAAGAAGGCGGCCGCATAATTGATGAGCCGTTCGATAGGGCACTTGAAAGTCGATATTTAATTTATGCGCTCTCAACTATTACTTCGCGTGCTCTGCCTGATGTTCGTGACGGCCTTAAGCCAGTACAAAGGCGCATTATCCACGCAATGGGGGAGCTTGGGCTTAATTCCGATGCACGCTTTAAAAAATGCGCGAAAATCGTGGGCGATGTTATGGGTAAATTCCACCCTCATGGCGATAGCGCGATTTATGACACTATGGTGCGTTTGGCACAGGATTTTTCCGTAAGATATCCGCTTGTTGATGGACAAGGGAATTTTGGCAATATTGATGGCGATAGTGCCGCCGCTTATAGGTATACAGAGGCGCGACTTACTAATACAGGCACGCTATTGCTTGAAGGTATTGATGAGGATTGCGTAAAATTTCGCGAAACTTATTCGGGCGAAGATTTTGAACCAGTTGTGCTTCCTGCAAGCTTTCCGAACCTGCTTGCAAATGGTGCAATGGGTATTGCCGTGGGCATGGCAACTTCGATTGCGCCGCATAATGCGATTGAACTTATTGATGGCTGTATAAAACTTATTGAAAATAAGGATACAACACTTGAAGAATTGATGGAAATTATCCCAGGGCCTGATTTTCCAACCGGTGGTGTTTGCGTTGAAAGCCGCGAAAGCATTTATAATTCATATGCAACTGGCAAAGGCTCTATACGTGCGCGCGCCAAATGGCATACCGAAGATTTAGGGCGCGGGCAGTGGCAAATTATTGTTACCGAGCTTCCGTATCAAGTGCAAAAATCGCGCCTTGTTGAAAAACTGGCGGAGCTTATAGATCTTAAAAAAGCGCCATTCCTTGGTGATGTCCGCGATGAAAGCGCCGAAGATATAAGACTTGTCCTTGAACCAAAGACTAAGGCAATTGAGCCCGACCAATTAATGGAAAGCCTTTTCCATTTAACCGATCTTGAGAATAGATTCTCGGTTAATATGAATGTGCTTGATAAAAATGGCGTTCCGCGCGTTATGGGACTTATTGAAATTTTAAAATCCTTCTTGGACTTTAAAAAGGAAATAATTCTTGCGCGCGCTAATTGGCGCAGATTGAAAATTGAAGCGCGCCTTGAAATCTTGGCGGCATTATTAATTGCCTATCTTAATCTTGATGAAGTCATAAGAATTATCCGCGAAGAAGACGAACCGAAACAAGTTCTTATGGCAAGATTTGATCTTAATGATATTCAGGCCAATGCGATTTTGGATACGCGCCTAAGAAATCTTCGTAAACTTGAAGAAGAAGGCATTATTAAAGAAGACCTTAATTTAAAGGCCGAACTTGATGCGCTTAATAAATTAATCGCTTCTGAAAATCTGCAATGGAAAAAAGTTGGTAAAGAGCTTTTGGAAACCAAAGCGATTTTTGTGAAAGATGCCAAAGTTGCCGCGCGTAAAACCATTTTCGCCGATGCGCCACTTAAGACCCAAGCACTTAGTGCCGAAGCATTTGTAGTGAGAGAGCCGATAACGGTTGTTCTTTCGAAACGTGGTTGGATACGCGCTATGAAGGGCAAAATTGACGATTTATCGACGGTTAAGTTCAAAGATGAAGATGAAATGGGTCTAAGTCTTCATGCCTATACAACTGATAAGATTGTGCTTTTTGCGTCTGATGGGCGTGCTTTTACAATTATGGGCGATAAATTGCCATCAGGGCGCGGCCTTGGTGAGCCGATAAGGCTTTCGATTGATTTGGGCGAAGAATATGAAATTATCGATATGTTCGTTCCAAAAGAAGGCGATAAACGTATTGTTTCTTCACATAAAGGCTATGGCTTTATTATGAATGAAGAAGAATTCCTTAGCCAAAAACGCGGCGGCCGTGTTGTGCTTACGCTTGATGCCAATCAAAAAGCCAATATTTGTAAAAAGCTTATGGGTGATTTAATTGCCGTAGTAGGTGATAATCGCAAGCTACTTATATTTAAAACCGATGAAATGCCAAATATGGCACGCGGCAAAGGGGTTAAGCTTCAGGCCTATAAAGATGGCGGCGTGCTTGATGTCTTAAGCTTTAATGAAGACAAGGGGCTTGTTTGGACCGATAGCTCTCTGCGCAATCGTGAAATGTCAGAATGGCGCGATTATCTTGGCAAGCGCGCGCAAATTGGGCGTATGGTACCAAGAGGGTTCTCGAAGTCTGGAAAATTTAGTTGAGGTTAAATGCCGCCCTCGGCCTTCGGCCTCACTTAGCATTTAAGAGATAACGACATAAATATTTGAAAAACGTGGTTTTCAAATATTTATGGC
>CAYUCW010000099.1:0-4566 GCA_964443435.1 uncultured Caulobacteraceae bacterium
CGCCATTAGGCCAAACTAAGCGGCGATTAGTGATTTCAAATACAGGTTTAAAATCTCTATCAGCAATATTAATTAGTCCAGACTTACCATGAACCATAATATCCATAGTGTCCTTATAAGTTGTGCCAATCAAAGCAATATTTTGTGCAATTCCAGTTTCCACAGCGCTACGAACCCATTCTGCTGCGGCGCGCGTTTTGCCCGCGCCCCTTCCGCCTAGAAACAGCCATGTTCGCCAATTCCAATTGGGCGCTATCTGGCTTTGCCGCGCCCAAAACTTCCAATCCTGAAAGATTATTTTGAATTGTTCGCTCTGAAGATTCCGAAATAATATTTTTCGTTTCTGTGCTGTTAGCGAGGCGAGAAATGCGGCGCTCAAGAAGCTTGAATAGTCTGTCTCGCTCTTTTCGCTTTCTGGCGATTTTTTCAAATGCTGTTTCCATTGAATACTCTGAAGATAATTACCTTCGAATATTGCCATCCCAATCTATCAGTAGGAGTGAAAAGTTTTTCGCATTGTTTTTATTGGATTTTTCATAAGACTAAGAATTAAAAGCTTAAATCTATCCATTATCCAATCATGCAGCTTGAAATTTCATATTTAATGAATCATTATAAGAGCACTTAAAAGGTATTATTTTGGCATTCAGGGCAGATATTTTAGAGGACAAAAGGAAAAAGCGCGCGAAAAAACGGCTTTATAGTTCACTATGGAAGTTTGGTGTATTCTTCACACTTTTATCATTTTGCTTTTTTATATTTACTTATTTGTTTTCTGGTCTTCCAAAAGTAAATTCAAAACAAGAATTATGGCTTGCTAATCGCGCTAATTCACTTGAAATCATAGATAAAAATGGCAATACTATTGCAATTCGTGGGCCAAGATATGGGCGAATGGTGGCAATAGATAGTTTGCCCCAACATGTTATAAAAGCATTTTTGGCGGTCGAAGACGCAAGGTTTTTTGAACATTCTGGCATTGATTTAATTGGCATAGCAAGAGCATTGGTCGAAAACATAGTAGCCGGGCAAACCGTTCAAGGCGCATCAACAATAACGCAACAGCTTGTGAAGAATGTCTATCTTACACCTGAAAAATCTATAAAAAGAAAATTTCAAGAAATAATACTTGCCTATCAAATTGATAGTAAATTCCCAAAAAAAGATATTCTTGAAGCCTATTTAAACCGTATATATTTTGGTCAAAATTCTTATGGTATTGATGCCGCGTCATGGCATTATTTTTCAAAATCACCAAAAGATCTTAGCCTCTCTGAAGCGGCAATGCTTGCAGGTCTTCCCAAAGCCCCTGGGCGATTATCATCTGACTTAACCTCTGCACCTGCTATTGAAAGAAGAAATATAGTTTTGGGGCGAATGGTGACGGCTGGCTTTATAAAGCCTGATGTTGCCCAAAGCGCGATGCAAGAAGGAGTTAATATTCTTCATCCGCAAGAACCAAAAGAGGGTGAAATGGCTTATGCCATTGATATGGCGGCAAAGGAAATAAATAATATTAATCCACCCATTGCCCCCGATAGAATTGCAAGGCTTACAATAGATCCAAATCTTCAAGCCAAAGCGGTTGAAGCCGTGAATAGCATTCTTGCAAGATCTAGTGGCACAGGCGCCAATCAAGCCGCACTTATTGCAATGGATAAGTCAGGGCGCATTTTGGCAATTGTTGGCGGTAAATCTTACGCACAGAGTCAATTTAATCGTGTCACCCAAGCAAAAAGGCAACCTGGATCTACTTTTAAGCCATTGGTTTATGCCGCCGCACTTGAAAAAGGTCTTACTCCTGACACTATAAGAATTGATAAGCCAGTTTCATATAATGGCTGGAAGCCCCAAAATTTTGGTGGCGGTTATAGAGGGGCAATGACACTTTCAACCGCTTTAACCCGTTCTGTTAATACAATTGCAGTGCAATTGGGTGCGGAAATTGGCGTTGAAAAACTTATTTTAACGGCAAATAGACTGGGTATAGATAGCCCTTTACCAAAAGAATTATCAATTTCGCTTGGCGCGGGCGAAGTAACCTTAATGGACATGACACGCTCCTATGGAACATTTGCCAATGATGGCGTGCGAATAGATCCGTTTTTAATTGAACGTGTTGATACTACACGTAATACAATTGCTTATGAAAGACAGTTTGATAATCCAACCCAAGTATATGACCCAATGCGCGCAAGGCAAATGACAGCTATGCTTTCTGATGTTATTGAATTTGGCACCGGTAAGCATGCAAAGCTTAAAAATAATCGTGAAGCGGCTGGAAAAACTGGAACCTCACAAAATTATCGTGATGCTTGGTTTATTGGCTATACAGGGGATATTATTTGCGGCGTTTGGGTTGGCAATGATGAATTTAAACCGATGAATTCAATTACTGGTGGCTCACTTCCTGCGGACATTTGGGCACAATTTATGAATGAAGCGCATGAAGGCTTACCGCTTAAACCACTTCCAACAATTTATGATATTAATCGCCCAGATAATAATACTCTTGCTTTATTCTATGAAAACCTCGCCAATCTTTTTAGTGCAGCAGGCGGTAAAACCATTGCCACGTCCAAAGGGCATGGACAAACTAATCCCCCGCAGTTAGACAGACCTTAATTCAATATAGCGCGATAAATCCAAAATCATGAGCAAAGATATAGTTCTTCAATTAAAAGACGTGTATTTAACACGCGGAGCCAAGCCAATTTTCGAAGGGGTTGACCTTTCACTTGTGGCGCGTGAACGCATGGCGCTTGTTGGTGCAAATGGGGTTGGAAAATCTACACTTTTGCAAGTTATTTCTGGCGCTCTGGAATTTGATGGCGGTGATAGAGTCTTGGCGGGCGGTGCACATATTTCTGTGCAAGATCAAGAACCAAACTTCACAGGTTTTAAAGATTTAACCGAATGGATTATGCAGGATATTCCGCAAACCATACACGAAGAAAACACTAGACGCGCCAAAGCCCTTGCCGCTATGGATAGTTTTACAATATCACCTGATATGAATATTGAAAAGCTCTCGGGTGGCGAAGCAAGACGCGCAGGTCTTGCAAGAGCATTTGCTTCCGAAGCCGATTTAATCCTTTTAGATGAGCCAACAAACCATCTCGATATTGCCGCAATTGAAGAATTAGAAGCAAAACTTAAATCTTATAAAGGCGCAATACTTTTAATTTCTCACGATAGAAAATTTTTGGAAAATGTTTCAACTTCTTGCCTTTGGCTTAGAAATGGGAAAGCCAAAAAGCTTAATCATGGCTTTGCGAAATTTGATGAATGGGCAGAAAACATCGAAGAGCAAGAAGCAAAAAATCTTGATAAGCTTAATATAAAACTCAAGGAAGAAAATTATTGGTTGGCACGCGGTGTAACCGCAAGACGTTCACGCAATATGGGCCGCCTTAGAAAGCTTTATGAATTAAGAGAAACTAGAACCCAAATACTTGCTTCTTTAAAAGGCGCGGCCGCAAATGTAAAAATCGAATCTGGCGACATTTCTTCAAAGCTTATGATTGAAGTTAAAAATGTCGAAAAAGGTTTTGAAACTCGCGGCACAATTATTAAAGACTTAAACCTAAGAGTTTTACGTGGCGATAGAATTGGTATTGTTGGCCCGAATGGGGTTGGTAAGTCAACTTTAATAAAAATGATAGTTGGCGAATTAAGCCCAGATAGCGGCAATATAAAACGTGCAAAAAACCAAACCCTTGCCTATCTTGATCAAACCCGCGAGCAATTAGATCCTAAAAAAACCTTGTGGGAAACCTTTGCACCAATGGGCGGGGATCAAATTATGGTGCGTGATGTACCGCGCCATGTTGCGGCCTATGCCAAGGATTTTCTTTTTACAAGCGCACAATTAAGACAGCCAGTTGGCTCTATGTCGGGCGGCGAACGCAACCGCGTTTTACTTGCAATTGCTTTGGCAAAACCAAGCAATCTATTAATCCTAGATGAGCCAACAAATGATTTGGACATGGATACGCTTGATGTATTAGAAGAAATGCTTGCAAATTTTGATGGCACAATAATTCTTGTAAGCCATGATAGGTCTTTCTTGGATAATGTAGTGACTTCAACACTTGCACCACTTGGTGATGGAACATGGATTGAAACCCCAGGGGGCTTTAAAGATTTAGCTTCGCAAGGCGTAAGTTTAATAACAAGGCAAGCCGCCGCAAAGCCAATTAGAAAGCCAGAGGTTAAGACAAACTCTGCGCCAAAAACCTCGGTAAAACTTTCTTATAAAGACACTTATAGGATTGAAGAATTAAATAAAAATATGCCGCTTCTTGAAGCCAAAATAAAAAACCTTGAAGCTGAATTAAATGATCCTAATCTTTATACGAATGATTATAAGAAATTTGAAAAACTATCGGATGAATTAGTTAAAGCCAAAGAAAAACTAGAAGAATCCGAACTTGAATGGCTTGAATTAGAAGAAAAAAAGGCGAGTTTACTTAATAATTAATTCGATATTAACGAAAACACTTCATCTGTTGAAAATTAATATTTCAGGAGTTGAAAATGATTTCGGCAAAAAAAACTATTTCT
>CAYUCW010000100.1:0-4528 GCA_964443435.1 uncultured Caulobacteraceae bacterium
TAGATAAATCTTTCCAATTCAATTTCCGAAGCAATAGCGCCCTTAATTGCATTTGGCTTTTTAATTATAAGCTTTACGCCTTTGACCATTCTAAGATTTAAAATTCGGCTTGATATAGCATCAGCATAAGATTCAAGAAGATTATAATGCTTCTTAAGCGCTAAATCACGAGCAATTTCAACAAGATAATCATAGTCTAAGGTTTCGTTTATATCATCAGATTGTGGCGAAAAACTATCTATCATGCTTACGATAATATCTAAAATTAATGGCTGTTCGGCAATTTTTTCATGCGAATAAATCCCAATATTAGCCATAATTTCAAGGCCAATTACTTTAATTTTATAAAGTGATTTTGGCGCAGAATAAATTTTTTCTGGCGCATCATTTTCGATAGTTTCAGTAGTTTCCGCAATTGGTTTGCGTTTTCTAATAAACCCAGGCGAAGCCGTAATACCTAGTTGCGATACTGTACCCTTCATTCATTTATTCCTTCAACATCTGGTGTTTGCCATATTAAACTTTGCCCGCCATCAACAGCAATTGTTTGACCAGTGATATGCTCTGCCTTAATTAAAAACGCAACAGCTTCTGCAATTGCTTCGGGTGGACTTCCATTTTTCAATGGCGTTGCATCTAATTGTTTTTGAAAATCTTCGTCAGATTGCCTTATATTTTTTAAACTTGGGCCAGGGGCGACGGCGTTGACCCTAAGTTTTGGGGCAAATCTTTGTGCCATAGTTTTTGTTGCTGCAAGCAAGGTCATTTTCGATAAATTATAAGTGAAAAAATAAGGGTTTTGCTTGAACACGCGCTGATCTATTATATTAATAACCGCGCCATTTGTAATTTTACTATTAAATAAATCAGCGGATAATTTGCAAGGAACATATGAATTTATATGGAAATGCTTTTGCCAATTTTCAGAATCCAAATCTTCCGCATTATCATTTTCAAAAACAGAAGCATTATTTATAATTATTGAAATATCACAGCCCGCAATTTTAGAAGCTTGGGCTAGCATGGAATTTAAAAAATTATCATCATTTAAATCACCGATTAAAAGCTCCGCTTCGCCACCAGTTTTCACAATGTCTTTTATCAAATTATTTGCAGTTTCAACTGAAGAATTTACATGAATTATGATTTTTTTGCCTTCCAAAGCCAGTTTTCTGGCAATAGATGCACCAATTCTTGCAGCAGAACCTGTAATTAAAACAGCAGTTTTTGTCATATTACGCCTTGGTAAAGTAATAAATTCAGCTAAAAACAACCAAAAATTGAAGCCTTCAATTGAATCAGCAGAAAAATTATTATTTTATTCACCTTTTTTATTCAATCTCATCTTACAAGTTATAAATGAGTGTAGCAATAATCTTAGGGGTTTTTATTTTGACCAATAAAATTGTAGAAATCTTGGACGCACTAAATACCCCAGTATTAGTGCACATAGAGGGTAAATTGCTTTACGCCAATGATGAGTTTTCATTATTACTTGGTTATAACAACCCAAATGAATTATTCGACCTTAAAAATATTGAAGTAACCCTTATAAAAGATTCAAGCAAAGACAGAGCCAAATATTTCAAACGTAATGGCTCCGCGATTGAACTTTGTCAAGCTAGTTCAAAAATTGATTGGGAAGGCTTACCTGCAAGCTTAATTAGCTTTACCCCTTATAGCGATACACTTGACGCGACTAATGAAAAAGAACGCAATACAGAGGTTTCACGTGCAAGATTTATGACGGCAATGTCGCATGAAATGATGACACCATTGCACGCACTTTTAAATGTTGCCGAGCTTCTTAAGCAAACAAATCTTACTGATAATCAAAAAGAATTAATCGACATATCTTTTCAATCGGCACAGCAGTTATTATTCCGCGTTGAAGATGTTCTTGAATTCTCTAATCTTGAAATTGACTTCTCACAGACTGAGCTTTCGGCGTTTAATCCAAAAGAATCTATTGAAAATATTTTGGTAAATTATGAAAAACAAGCCCATGCTAAAGGCTTGAATTTTAATTTAAATCTTGCGCCTGAAACCAATAATAGTTTTATGGGATCAAAAGATAAGTTACTTCGAATTCTTTCGCATATGGTAAGTAATGCGGTTAAATATACTGAATTCGGTGATATTGAAATCAATGTTGCGGTTGGAAATGATGGCAGAGGTATAGAAATTGAAGTTTCTGATACTGGTGAAGGCATTTCCCCTGAACGTTTAAACACTTTATTTGACGCCTTCCAATTTGATAGCGACCCTACAAAAAGAAGCCAAGGTGGATTTTCAATCGGCCTTGCATTATCAAGACGTATGGCACGCTCACTTGGCGGCGATTTAACTATTGATTCAAATATTGGCTTTGGCACTGTATCAAATCTTTATCTTCCATTCGAAGCACTTGGTGCAATTGTTGGCGAAGAAAACTATAGTGATGAAGCCGAACAATTTAGAATTCTAATTGTTGAAGATAATCCAACCAATCAAAAAGTCTTAACAATGGTACTAAACCAATTAGGACATGACTCAGTTTGCGTCGATGATGGTAAGCAAGGCGTTGATATAATGCAGCAAGCCAATTTCGACTTAATATTGATGGATCTTCATATGCCAGTAATGGATGGATATGAAGCCACTAGAAGAATCCGTGAGAACGGACACGACCTCCCTATTATTGCCTTAACAGCAGACCATAGGCCTGAAGCGAAACAATTGGCTCTTGGTGCTGGAATGGACGGATTTTTAACTAAGCCTCTTGAGGTTAGTAAATTATTCGAATTTATAGGAAGTCTAAGTGCAGCAGGGGATGAAGACGAGTTTCAAGTTGCATAATCGGTAAAGCGTAAACTTTCAAGGGCGGAATTTTTCCGCCCTTTTTTATTGCTTAAAGCGCGGAATTTTCCGCTCTTTTTTATTTCGATTAATCGAAGCGTTTAAATTCTGCAAAGTTAAGCGCAGCAAATAAACCAATAATTGCAACCAATGCGTAAATAGCTGACATAATTTAATCCTTTAAATATAAGCCAAAATAATGACTAACACTAAATTGGCTTATATTTATTTTCGCAAAAGGTCGAGTGGAAATGGCTCTTTTTCTGCAAATATTATGGTTTAAAAGAGGCCATCAAACTTAAGGTAATTTTATTGCTCAGTAAGTTCAAAAATAACATTCAAAGAATAAATCCCTTTTATGTTTTCGCATTCCTTACGCGCCGGTTTAAAACGCATCTTCATCCCTTCCCTAAGTACCGCAGTATTAAAGCCTTCATGAGTAGATGAAGCAATATTAATATCAATTGGCATGCCATTTTTATCAATTTGCCAGATTGCTTTTACTACGCCGGTTACACCTTTTTCTTCAAGCTGCACCGGATAGGCTCGTTCAACGTTAAACTGAGAGCGTGGCAAAGGCACTTGCTCCTGCTCCCTACAAGTATCCGCCACAACAATGATAGGCTCTATATTTTCGGCATTAATATCCCCAAGTGATGGCGGAAGGTCAATATTATCCGTTGGCTGAGTATTTAAAACCGTTGTAGTACCAGTCTGCTCGGTTGGCACAATATCTGTATCTACTAAAAAAATTTTTGTAGGATTTGAAACCGCAGAATTCACTTGTTTTACAGGCGGCTCTTTTTCCTTTATTTTTACAGGTGGCGGCGGCGGTGGATCTTTTTTAACTACCACAATTGGTGTAGTTTTGATTGGCGGTGTGTCAGGTGTGTTATGTTTATAAATCTTTGGCTTAAGCTGACTTACGCTATAAATTGCCCCAGACCATAAAACAGCCGATGCAAGTATAAAGATTACGCGATTTTTATTCATTATTTCCTCCTTTGTAATCAAGCCTTAAAAGCTAAACAATCAAGGATTGATAAGAAGAAGTACGCGCCTCAATAGCGGCAAATTTTTGACCCAATAATGGCAAGATTACGAAAATTTAATGTTCAATTGCGGCAATAATCTTTCCACCCCCCTAAAATGTTTACATTTGTTTACGCCTGAAAATATCATAATGAATTCGGGCAATATAATTGACAAATAAGAATGTTGGATAGATTTATAGGCTTATAAAAGTTTACTTTTATTATTCTCAAAACTTAAAACTATTAAAATAACCCTTGTCTTTGTTCTTTATTTGTTCTATGAAAGTTTTGCCAAAACAGCAGGAGTAGAAAATGGACATCTTAGCAATCGCCAATCGCCTTATTGAACTTAATAAGGCACATGATTATGAAAAAGTTTATGCCGAACTTTATAGCCCCGACTTAGTAAGCTATGAGCCGTCGGATACCGATGAAACCGCCGCCAAAGGTTTTGCAGGTGTTGCCGCCAAAGGTGAATGGTGGAAAGCGAATTTTGAAGTCCATAGCGTAAATATTACTGGCCCTTGGCCATTCAAAGATAAATTTATTGTTGGCTATGAAATGGATACAACCCATAAAGAAAGCAATATCCGCAGCCAAAGCACCGAAATGGCACTTTATACGGTTGAAAATGGAAAAATTGTAAAAGAAGAATT
>CAYUCW010000101.1:0-4273 GCA_964443435.1 uncultured Caulobacteraceae bacterium
TGTGATGGATAAAATGAATAAAAAAATTATTGGCGCGTTAGTTATTATTGTTTCAAGCTTTGGCGCATCATTAAGCAGCGCGGAAGCACAAACAAGCACGCGCCCTATGCCTGGCTATTGGAATTTTTCTACTACTGCGGCTGGATTATTTAAAGATTCAGATGATCATTGCTTATCTCAGGCCGAAGTCGATAGATTTTATAGCAATCCTTGCAAGAAGAATAGCGTTTGCGTTTATAAAACCAAAACTATGCAATCCGATGGAACCGTAGTTTTGGACGGCACTTGGACCGATAGAAAAAAACGCGTAACCAAAATCAAAGCTAATGGTAAACTCGTTGCCGATAAAATGGTTTTAAAAGGCACCGCCAATCAATTTGGCCTTGCTATACCATTTAACTTTACGGCCACTCGCGTTTCTGGCGTTTGTAAATAACAAAAACACCGCACTGATTGCTCAATGCGGCGTTAATTCATTTAAAAGAGTCCCGATAAATCCGTTGGATTTTCGGGGAAGATCTTATTTAGTTTTCTTCGCCTTGTCCGAAAAGTCTATCAACTTTTCGGGGCTCATCATTAAAACTATTTAAGTTCTACTTTTGCACCAGCTTTTTCAAGCTGCTCTTTTAATTTATTAGCTTCGTCTTTAGACACGCCTTCTTTAACAGCTTTAGGAGCTGCTTCAACTAGGTCTTTAGCTTCTTTCAAGCCAAGGCCAGTGATTGCGCGAACTTCTTTAATCACTTCGATTTTCTTGTCGCCAGCAGCAGCAAGAAGTACAGTGAATTCAGTTTGCTCTTCTGCAGCAGCAGCAGGAGCAGCAGCAGCAACAGCAGCAACAGCCACAGGAGCAGCAGCAGTTACGCCCCATTTTTCTTCAAGAAGCTTAGCAAGTTCAGCAGCTTCAAGAACAGTCAAAGTTGACAATTCTTCTACAAGTGTTTCTAATTTAGACATTTTAATAATCCTGTTTACAATATATAATAAAAAATACGCGGAATAGCGAAACTAAGCTGCATCTTTGTCTGCATACGCTTTGACAACACGTGCCAATTGCGCCGCAGGAGCTTGAACAACAGCGGCAACCTTCGAAGCAGGTGCTTGAAGAACGCCGATGATTTTCGAACGTAGCTCGTCCAAAGATGGCAAGGTTGCAAGTGCATTAACGCCAGCAGCGTCAAGTACAGTTGCGCCCATGAAACCGCCACGAACAACGAGTTTATCGTTCTTCTTAGCGAATTCAGCAGTTGCTTTAGTTGCAGCAGTAACGTCTGCTGAATAAGTAACAACTGTTGGGCCGGTTAATAGAGATTCAGATGCTTCACCCTCATTCCCTGCTAACGCCAATCTTGCTAAGCGGTTTTTAACCACTTTTACGCCAGCACCAACTTTTGCAAGTTCAATGCGTAGCTCCGTCAATTCCGCAACGCTCATTCCAGTATAGTGTGCGAATACAACTACACCACTTTCGTCAAAAACTTTTTTAAGTTCACTGACTACTTCAGCCTTAGAGGCTCGATCCATTGCGGTCTCCTCAGGTTAATGATACCGGGCCAATCCCAGTATCCAACTCAAAATAAGTATTTCTACTTACCTCTACTGCCCGGGGACGAAGCAAACTATTGTAAACAGTAGTAAACTCTTCGTTCCCGTCTTACTTGGAAAATTAAGCCTAGCTTAATTTGCTCTTCGCTTTTACGTAAAAGTCTTCATTTTAAATTTGCCGAAGCAAATTTAAAAAACAACTTTTACTAGCTCATCGCGGCTCTCGCCTTGAAAGAGTAAAATTAAATTTGGACTCCAAGGTCTCGGACAGGTAGCCAATTTCTTGGCTATTCATAGGGAATAAATTCCCTACAAAATCTAAATAGGGAATTGCTTCCCTATAAACTTGTGTGGGGCGAACCCCAAAAATTTTAAACGGCAGTGTTAACTTTAACGCTTGGCCCCATTGTCGAAGACAATGCGATACCGCGAACATAAGTACCTTTTGCGCCAGCTGGTCTTGCTTTTACAAGTGCATCGATAAGAGCACGAGCGTTTTGTGCCAAAGCTTCTTCAGTAAATGAAACTTTACCAATACCAACATGGATAATACCTGCTTTTTCTACACGGAACTCAACAGCGCCGCCTTTAGAATCTTTAACCGCAGTTTTAACATCCATAGTAACAGTACCAACTTTAGGGTTTGGCATAAGACCACGTGGGCCTAATACTTTACCTAAACGGCCAACCAAAGCCATCATGTCAGGAGTTGCAATAACACGATCGAAATCAGAGCGACCGCCTTGCATTTCTTCCATTAAGTCTTCAGCACCAACAATATCAGCACCAGCAGCTTTAGCTTCTTCAGCTTTAGCACCACGAGCGAATACAGCAACTCTTACATCACGGCCAGTGCCGTTAGGAAGATTAACAACACCACGAACCATTTGGTCAGCATATTTAGGCTCAACACCCAAATTAACAGCCATATCAACAGTTTCGTCGAATTTTGCTTTTGCTGTTGATTTAACAACACTTACTGCTTCTTCAACTGTGTGAAGTTTAACAGAATCAACAGAGGCCGCAGCAGCAACCCAACGTTTTCCACGTTTAGCCATAATACTACTCCTTAACCTCTAAGCCCATAGATCTCGCAGAGCCAGCAATAATTTTAGTTGCAGCGTCAAGATCAACAGCGTTTAAATCTTTCATTTTGAATTCAGCGATTTCACGGCATTGCGCGATAGTCACAGAACCAAATTTATCACGAGATGGCTTAGTTGCGCCTTTGGCAACACCAGCCGCTTTTTTAAGGAAATAAGAAGCAGGAGCAGTCTTAATTTCAAACGTAAAGCTTTTATCTTGATAATAAGTAATAATAGTCGGGCACGGAGTGCCTTTTTCCATTTCTTGTGTCTTTGCATTGAAACCTTTGCAGAATTCCATAATGTTAAGACCACGTTGACCTAATGCCGGTCCGATTGGTGGGGCAGGCTTTGCTTCGCCGGCCATCACCTCGAGCTTAATTTGCCCGAGAATCTTTTTTGCCATAATCCACTCCTAAAAAATACAGGTGAAAACAATATGTTATCACCCAAAACTGATAATCACTATAAATAGTAATTATTGTGGTTTGTGGTGCGAGGAACCTTGGACTTTGGCCCTCTCCCACATTTTAAATGACATATAGTCATATAAAATCTCGTTAGAGCGCACCCCCTTATACTAAGAAGGTGCGTTTGCAAACCTTTATTTTCAGCTAATAAGCAGCAGAAAACAGATTTAAATTATACGATTTTTTGAACTTGATTATATTCAAGATCTACTGGCGTTGAACGTCCAAAGATAGAAACCGCAACTTTTAAGCGCTCTTTAGCTTCTTCAACTTCTTCAACATTACCTTCAAATGATTGGAATGGTCCGTCAATAACGCGAACTTTTTCACCAATTTCAAATGTAATTTGAACTTTTTGACGTGAAGGACCTTCTTCAACATTACCAATAATTCTATCAACTTCGGCTTGTGATACTGGCACAGGGCGCTTACCATGATCCGAACCCAAGAAACCAGTTACACGTGGCGTTTCTTTAACAAGGTGATAAGTATCATCATCCATAACCATTTTAACAAGTACATAGCCAGGGAAAAATCTACGCTCTGAAACGCGCTTACGACCACGAACGATTTCGGTCACTTCTTCGCAAGGAACAAGTACTTGCTCTACTTTGCTATCAAGGCCTTTTTGAATAGCAGTTTCTTTGATTGATTCCGCTACTTTTTTCTCAAAATTTGAATAGGCATGAACAATATACCATCTAGCTTTTTGCGTCATAATAATTCCCTATCCTATTTCGCAAGACCGGTTGCAAAGTTTATAATTGCACCAACCCCAAATTTAATTACAACATCCGCCAAATAAAATAAAGCGGCCGCAATAACAGCCATAACAAAAACCATAATCGAAGAAGTAATCGTCTCACCTTTAGTGGCCCAAGTTACTTTTCTTGCTTCTGCGCGCACATCTTTTAAAAGCTGTAATAAGCCAGTTTTCTTAGGGGCAGTTTGGTTTGGTTGTGTATCGCTCATAATAATATCTCTTGCCTTTTGTTAATGGCTATTTGGATATTTTTCCTAAAATTAAAAGGGCAATACAAAAATAACCACAGTAAAAGCCATATTGAAAAGCCAAAATGGCAAACTTTTGTTTGGTGGCAGGGGCTGAGAGATTCGAACTCACGACCCTCGGTTTTGGAGACCGATGCTCTACCAGCTGAGCTAAACCCCTAT
>CAYUCW010000102.1:0-4133 GCA_964443435.1 uncultured Caulobacteraceae bacterium
TATAATTTGTGGGTGAGGCAAATATGTTTTTTATAGGTGTTTTGATTGTTGCGGCCATCTTGGCATTGATAATAGTAATTAGTTTACTCAGATACATAGATAGGTTCGATAGTAATTCTAATGAATAATCGTGCACTCATCATTACATTTCCCAAATTATTATGAGATAGAGATGACGCAAGAAGCAAATAAAAATAAGCATACTAAACATGCCAGTTTTTTAACTTTGGCAATTGGCTCAGTTGGTGTCGTATTTGGTGATATAGGCACAAGCCCGTTTTATGCAGTCCGTGAGTCATTGCTTCATGCCAAATCGGGAATTCCTCTTGAGGATTCAGTAATAGGCATTATCTCACTTATTATTTGGGCTTTGATACTAATTGTTTCTGTTAAATATGTCGTGTTTTTGATGCGTGCCGATAATAATGGTGAAGGTGGAACCTTGGCATTAATGGCTTTGGCGCAAAAGTTTTTAGGCGGCAATTCTAAATGGATATTTTTTGCAGGGATATTGGGTGCCGCCTTCTTTTATGGCGACGGCATTATAACACCCGCAGTATCAGTATTGGGGGCAATCGAAGGACTTAAACTTGCACCTGGAATTGGTGATGCTTTGACCCCCTATATTTTAATTATAGCCACTATAATTCTAATTGGCTTATTTCTGGTTCAATCAAAAGGCACGCATGTGGTGGCGGCTTGGTTTGGGCCAATCACTTTGGTTTGGTTTATAACCCTTGCATGGCTTGGGTTCATTCATATTTTTGACGATCCAAGTTTTAGTATTCTTAAGGCATTTAATCCGTGGTCGGCATTACATTTTTTAATAGAAGACGGTTTGACTTCATTAGTGGTGCTTGGCGCGGTATTTCTTGCAGTAACCGGGGCAGAAGCTTTATATGCCGATATGGGTCATTTTGGCAAAGGTCCAATAAGGGCGGCTTGGTTTGTAGTGGCGTTTCCGTGTCTTGTTATAAATTATCTCGGGCAAGGGGCATTTGTGATTGCAAATCCTGAAGGTATTAAAGATCCATTCTGGATGATGGTTCCGCAATATGCTTTCTGGCCAGTTATGTTAATGGCAACGCTTGCCGCAATTATCGCATCACAAGCCGTTATAACTGGCGCTTTTTCAGTTACCCAACAAGCGGTTCAATTAGGTCTATTGCCGCGTATGCAGATAACGAGAACTTCGGAGACGCAATCTGGTCAAATATATGTTGGTAATATCAATACCATGCTTTTGATTGGAGTTTTAGTTTTAATTTATTCATTTAAAAATTCGTCGGCATTAACTTATGCATATGGTATGGCGATAACAGGTACAATGCTTACAAGTACGCTTCTTGCGATACCGGTGATTGCTATATTATGGAATTGGAAAACTTGGCAAGCTATCGTATTGTTTACGCCATTCTTGTTCTTGGACACAGTATTTATATCGGCGCAATTGCTTAAAATTCCGCATGGCGCATGGATGCCATTGGTATTGGGCGGCGCAATCGTAATTATTATGTGGACATGGACCAGAGGATCTAAAATATTACAAGAAAAATCACGGCGTGAATCGGTGCCATTAAAAGCACTTTTGGATAATCTTAGCCATCAGCATATCCACCGTACCAAAGGAACCGCAATATTCCTATCCTCAGATTTAGAAACTGCACCAGTGGCCTTCACGCATAATCTTAAACACAATAAAGTACTACATGAGAATATAGCAATTCTTAAGGTTGAAACAACTGAATCCCCATTAGTTAATGATGATGATAGAATTGCGATTTCACCAATTTCTGATAGTGTTAATTCAATAATTGTAAAATATGGTTTTATGGAAAGTCCTAATATACCAAAAGCACTTAATTTATGCCGGAAGAAAGGAATGAAATTTGATATTATGTCTACTTCATTCTTCTTAGGTCATAGAACAATAGTTGTAAGCGCGCATTCAGGAATGCCATTATGGCAAGATTATTTATTCATTTTCCTTTCTAAGAATTCTATGAGTGCAACAGATTTCTTTAAACTTCCATCTGGAAGAGTGGTAGAATTAGGAAGCCAAGTAATAGTTTAAGGCCTTTAATTTGAACATAAAAAATGCATATAAAAAAGAAGCAATAAAATATGGTTTTGCCATACTTATTGTTTCAATATGCACTATTATTGGCTTACCTATAAGAGAGAAGTTTGCCGCCAATAATCTAACTATGATTTATCTTGCTGGAGTGGTTATTGCGGCGGCACTGCTTGGGGTTATTCCATCAATATTTTCAAGCGTCTTAAGCGTTTTGGCATTTAATTTCTTTTTTACTAAACCCTATCATAGTTTTGAATTCTATGACCCTTCATATTATTTTACCCTAAGTTTAATGCTTATAACCTCATTAATTGTGGGATCTATGACCGCGCGCCTATCAGTTTTGGTAGAGAAATCACAAAAAGAAGAAAAAGAAACCCATGCACTTTTTGATTTTTCAAGACAGCTTACCAATACTAATGATAAAGCGCATATGCTTGAGTTTTCAAAATCTTATATTGGCAATTCTATTGATTGCGATATTGAATTTACAAAACAAATTAGCAATTCTGCGCAAAACTCTAAGCTTTATAAAGAACAAATCCTAAGTGAAAATGGTAATGATATTTATTTAATCGCCAAGGCTAAAACCAAATTTTCAAAAAGTGAAATCTATCTTTTAAAATCTTTTACCGGTCTTTTAATTGGCGCGCTCAAAAGGGTCGAGGCTAATGAAAAAGCGTCATTTCATGAAATCAATAGTGAAAATGAAAAGCTTAGAAATGTTTTATTGTCTTCACTCTCCCATGATTTACGAACACCTCTTACGATTATGAATGGCACTGTAAGTAATTTATTAAAGCATAGAAAGATTTTACCTCGAGAAGGAGTAAATGACTTAACCTCGCTTTGGCACCAGTTAAATAGGCTTCAAAAATTTGTAACTGACCTTCTACGCATGGCGGCAATAAGTTCTAATGCATTAAAACTAAATAAGGATAATTATACAATTGCCGAAATTATTGGCGCGGCAATTCTGCGGCTTGAACCGCAAAAAGGAAACCGCAAAATCTTAAATTCTATAAGCGGTGAAATCCCTTTACTTAAACTTGATGGCTCGTTGATTGAACAGGTTATTTTTAATTTAATCGATAATGCCATTGAACATACTAAAGATAATGGGGAAATAAGAATTGAAATCTCTAAGAATAATAAGCTTGTTCAAATTTTAATTTCCGATGATGGAAATGGTATACCAATAGGACAAGAAGAAAAAATCTTTGAAAAATTTAATTCAAAAAACACTAGTTTTGATCAAAATTCGGGTGGAACTGGACTTGGGCTTGCGATATGTAAAGGCATAATAGAGGCGCATAATGGTAATATTTCCGCATCAAATTTATTGCCGCCAAATAGAGGCGCAAAATTTATAATAATGCTTCCTTTCGAAAGCGATAATAATGCCTAATCCATTGAAAATCCTTATTATAGAAGATGAAGCCGATATAAGAAAATATTTGCGGGCAATCCTTACCAATAATTCAATAGAAGTAATCGAAGCTGCAAATGCGCGTGATGCAATAAGTAGTATTATAGGTAATAATCCAGATTTAATAATTCTTGATTTAGGGCTTCCTGATAAGGATGGACAAGAATTAGTATGTGAACTGCGCGAATGGTGCAAAACCCCAATTATTGTTTTGTCTGCACGTGAAAGTGAGGCGCAAAAAGTGCAAGCACTTGAAAATGGTGCCGATGATTATTTAACAAAGCCATTTTCATCAAACGAATTATTAGCGCGTATAAAAGTTGCTATGCGCCATGTTAATAATTCGCATGAAAATAATAATAATTTATTTGAATTTGACGGCTTGAAAATTGATTTTGCCGCACGAAATGTAATGCTTAACGATATTGAATTAAAGCTTACACCGATTGAATATCGCTTGCTTACAAGTCTTGCCAAAAACGCAGGCAAAGCGATTACCCATTCGCAATTATTGCAGGCCGTATGGGGAAAGCGTGCCACTGAAGATACAACATATTTAAGAATTCATACGCAACATTTACGCGAAAAACTAAATGATGACCCAATGAATCCTAAATATATAATCAC
>CAYUCW010000103.1:0-4107 GCA_964443435.1 uncultured Caulobacteraceae bacterium
TGGTGCCTCGAACCGGGATCGAACCAGTGACACGCGGATTTTCAATCCGCTGCTCTACCAACTGAGCTATCGAGGCACTTAATTGGTGCGTGTGTCTAACCGATTGAATAATTATTGTAAAGACAGGGTATGAAGCAATTACATGAATATTTCAGTAGCCAGCAATTAATCTTCATCAAACCTTATTTCATCATGCCTTTTTACGCCGTCTTCAGACAATAAAAGACCATTGTTTTCAGGGTTTTGGTCAATTGCTTCAAGACTATAATTACCTTTTAACCAATGATATAAATCAACATCGGCACACCTTTTTGAACAAAAAGGGCGATATTTTTCGATTGTTTCATTTTTACAAATTGGGCAAGCCATAGTGATTTTTACTCTTTTTGAAGCAAGACTTCAAATAATTTATTTATAAATAAAACTAATAACGCGTGATTATATCATTAATATCAAGGCGTGATTTTGGTAGCTTAAGATTAAAATCATCTTCTCTATGATGGCCTATTGCAACAATAATAGAGCTTTTGAGGCCTTTTTCTTTTAGGCCAAATTCATCTTCAAGAATCTCGCTGTCAAAGCCTTCCATTGGAACCGCATCAAGGCCCAAAGCTTTAACACCAAGCAAGAAATTGCCCAAATTCAAATATACCTGTTTTTCATTCCAAGCGATTGTATCTTTGGCTTCATTATGAAGATTTACGAAATAAGATCTGCGTTCATGATAGGCCATTTTATCTTCTTCGGTTTTAAATCTTCCATCGTCATTTTCTTTATTGACGATTTTAAGCAAATAATCTTCATCAATTGTGGTGCGCGTTGTAAATACAATTGAGCAAGGCGCATCAAGGATTTTTGATTTATTAAAGGCATAATTCCCTTCGGTTGCTTTTGCCAATCTAAGCTTTGCTTCTTTTGATGAAATTAGTAAAAAATGCCATGGTTGTGCATTGGTACTTGATGGGCTAAGCCTTAGTAATTCTTCTATTTTTTCAAATGTTTCTGGCGAAATTGATTTCGCAGCATCAAAAGCCTTAGTTGAATAGCGCGTTTTGGCAATTTCTATAATATCCATTTTTATTTCCATTTTATTTGCGGGAGGTGAAATAGTCATATGGCTATCTTATTAAATATAGCAAGCAATTTTAGTTATTTGCTTTAATGTAAACTTCAAATTCTAAGTCTGTATTTGAATTCTTTAAAAGTTCAAATCGCCCACCGATTTTATTAGAGATTTCTTCACTCCAATGAAAATCCCACTTATTTATAAATTCATATAAATCATTATTGCATGACAATATAACCATTTCACCCTTTGCGGTTTTAATGGTTTCACCAAGCATATTTATTGCCATAAGTGCCTTGCCAATTTTTGTATTCATATATTCGATTATTGATGGTGCGGTTTTTTGCCTTGAAATTTCGCAAACTCCGAACCTTGAAAGCGGCAAGATTTCGGTTTTCACATCTTTTAGATTTTCATTCAAGCAATCAATAATCATCTTGGCTTCGGTTTTGGCATTGCCCACAAAATCAATACAAATCAGACCACCAAGATTATAAAGCTTTAGTGCCTTGGCAATTGATTTTGCGGCATCAAGATTAAGCTTTTGAGTGAAATTCGCCTTATCTTTTGCGCCAATATTACGACCACCCGCATCAATATCAATGGCGATAAGCGCGCGTGTTGGCTCTATAAAAAATCTTCCGCCATTTTCAATATTATTGCATTTTTCACTTGCGGCATTAATAGCATTTTTAATAGCGATGATTTCATCTTGGTTTGCATCTTCATAATCAAAACTTATATCTTTAATTATTTTTGGGCATTCGTCGCTTGCTTTGGCTTCACCCATAAGTTCAAGAACCGCGCCCTTTTCGGCTTGTTCTTCACGAATAATTCTTACGTTTATAGCTTGACCAATATTAAGTTTTAAGCTTCGAAATGGTAAAAAACCCATTTTTTCAAAGCCAATATCAATAAATGCACCATTAAGGCGTTTATCTATATCTTTGACACGTCCACAAAATTCCTGTCCAAATTTTGGTTTGGTTTCATAATTATTGTATTTTAGATTGATTAATTCACCGCCGTTAAATGCGGCATACCAAACCTGTCCGATTTCTTGATATTTCTTAAACCGCATAACCATTACCAATTAAAAGGCTTCGCGTTTCATATAGCGGCAAGCCCATTACGCCTTCCCACGAACCCGAAAGATGCATTATAAACGCCCCTGCAAGCCCCTGTATGCCATAGCCGCCGGCCTTGCCCTGCCATTCATTTGATGCAAGATAATTTGCAATTTCAAGATCGGAAAGCTTTTTAAACTTTATACGTGTCGGTACTGTTTTATAAGAAAGGCGATTATCTTTAATAAGTGCCACCACCGTTGTAACTATATGATTTTTACCCGATAAAAGTTCAAGGCATAGTTTTGCCTGTTCCAAAGTTTCGGCTTTGGGCAAAATTCTTCGGCCAATACTTACGACTGTATCGGCGGAAAGAATAAAATCATTAGGATAGATTTGGGCAATTGCTCTGGCTTTTTCAATTGCCACACGCTCGCAATATTTGCGCGGAATTTCTCTTACCAGTTCGGTTTCATCAATATCCGCAGGGTGTATTTTATCGGGCAATACACCAATGCGCTTTAATAATTCTTGTCTTCTTGGTGATGCACTTGCGAGGATTAACATAAATCGCCTGCCTATTTTTAAAGGAGTGTCGCTAAGTTTTTTCGCAAAAATAGCCCGAAGCAAAAAATTTTATAAAATTTTTCAGTTTGGAGATAGTTTTGTGAAAATAACTGACGCGAGCATCGCAAAATATTAAACATATTTGAGAAGCGCAGCAAAGTTTTTTCGCAAAAATAGCCCAAAATCAAAAATTTTAACGGAAACGATAAGTTACGCGGCCTTTTGAGATGTCATACGGGCTCATCTCTACAAGTACTTTATCGCCTGCAAGAACGCGGATGCGGTTTTTGCGTAATCTGCCGGCTGTATGACCGATTATTTCGTGGTCATTTTCTAATTTAATGCGGAAGTTTGCATTAGGAAGTAATTCTAATACAGTACCTTGAAATTCTAAAAACTCTTCTTTTGACATTTGTCCCCGTTTGGAAATAAGTTAAACTTGGCTTCACATATATTAATTCGCGAAAATTATCTATACCTAAGAACATTAGAGTTAAAACGCGTATATTCCCCTATTAAAGAATTATTTTCTTATGAATTACAGGGCTTTGTAAGATTTTTCTCATAAAAGGGCTTTGAATAATGGGCTTTGTCTTTTATTAAGGCCAAAATTACTATTAGAGGCACAAAGTGGCAGCATATACAGAAGAAACCGTCCTAAGCGTTAAACACTATACCGATAGATTATTCACTTTTTCGACTACGCGTGAACGCTCGTTTAGATTCCGCTCGGGTGAATTTGTTATGCTTGGCCTTTTGAAAGATGATGGCAAGCCGCTTTTACGCGCCTATTCAATCGCAAGCCCTGAATGGGATGAAAAGCTTGATTTTTATTCAATCAAAGTTCCCGATGGCCCATTAACTTCAAGACTTGCCAACATTAAAGAAGGCGACACGGTTTTAGTTGGTAAAAAGCCAACTGGCACACTTGTTCTTGATGCCCTCACCCCTGGAAAGCGTCTTTATATGCTTGCAACGGGCACAGGGATTGCGCCATTCGCGTCACTTATTCGCGATCCAAACACTTATGAGCGTTATGAGCAAGTAATCCTTACCCAAACTTGCCGTGAAGTTGCCGAGCTTCAGTATGGGTATGACCTTGTCAAAGAAACCCTTGAAGATCCATTGGTGGGCGAAATGATTGGCACGGGTCAATTAATCCACGATACTTCGGCAACGCGTGAGCCGCATATTCACACCGGAAGATTCCCTGATAGGGTTCGTAATGGCTCTTTCTTTAAAGATTATGACCTTCCACCATTTAACCCAGAGACCGACCGCGGCATGATTTGCGGATCTATGGAAATGCTTGCGTCTTCAAAAGAATTATTTGAAGAATTTGGCTTTACCGAAGGCTCGGTAAACGTTCCAGGGCAATATGTTTATGAGAAGTCGTTTGTGGGGTAA
>CAYUCW010000104.1:0-3928 GCA_964443435.1 uncultured Caulobacteraceae bacterium
CGCTATCATTTACAAGCGTTAAAGAACTAAAATTATATGCCGCGCCTGTTGATGTCGTTGGCGTAAAGGTCGCGGGCGTTTGCATACGATGCGCAAGGCGGTTTATAAGCGTTGGCACAATCGGAACATTTAAAACCGCCGCACTCATAAATAATATTTGCTTGGCTAACCCAATCATTTACGCCTCCGCAATTATATTGAATACTCGTGATGCGGCTTCGTTTGAGTTAGAAATTAATCTTAAATATCTCACTCCGTAAAAATTTGAAGGATTTAAAGCTATGTGGCGCGATGCCGTTATATTTGTGCTTATTATTGCGCCACTAGCGTCATGAAGTGGTACAAAATTCACACCATCAAAACTTACCGTAAAGCTTAAAATTGTTCCAGTAATTGCAGATGGGGTAACAATTCCCACAGCACGGAATACGCCAAGATCTATTGCGTCTGAAGAATTTGAACCATTCCCTATTGTGGCATTAAATACTTCTTGAAAGCATTTACCAACCGCTTGCGCGTGTCCACCTGAGGTGTCTTGAATTACTAATGGTGATGTAGATCCGTTAAATAAATTTGCAGGCATAAAAACTCCTTATGTTTGTAAAGAGCTTATAATTCGGGGGAATAAGTTGGATAGATAAAATTTTATATATATATTTTACGCAAAATTATCCAAATTTCTGAAGCTAATCTTAAAAGAAATATGCGAAATAATAAAGGTTAGCGAGGATTTATGACTCTTTTAAATAGAAAATTTAAAAACGAGGATAATATTGCTGCGATAGAAACTAAATCGCCGAATATTAAACAAGTTACAGAAGCCCAAGATTTTGAGGCTGCGCCTTCATTTGTTCATGATTTACAAAATAAAATTGAAAATCAATTTAATGCTGTAAACTATGAAGATGTTGAAGTTGAAAAAATTCCATTCAAATATACTTTAATCGGCTTAATCGCTTTTTGTAGTGTATTTTGGATGATAGTTTTCGGCCTATTTGGTTAAAGACCATTCCTTAAACCATTTTGCGAATATATTTATTCCTGTTTCAAGGCTTGTGCTTGGCCTAAAGCCATAATCATTTTCTAATTCAGAAATATCAGCATAAGTTTGATATACATCTCCCATTTGCATTGGAAGCATTTCAAGAACTGCTTTGTGGCCAAGTGCGTCTTCTAGTGTCTTTATAAATACCATCAACTCAACTGGCTTATTATTACCGATATTATAAGTTTTATGCGGCACTTCAAGAGTATCTAATTTATCTTCGGTTTCAATAATTCTTTTTAAGCCTTCGACTATATCATCAATATAAGTAAAGTCGCGTCTTAATTTACCATTATTAAATACTTGAATTGGCTGATTATTTAGTATTTTATCGCTAAAGCTCCAATAAGCCATATCAGGTCTTCCATAAGGCCCATAAACCGTAAAAAACCTTAAGCCAATTTGTTTTAAACCATAAAGCTTGGCATAGGTATAGCTCATCATTTCATCGGCAATTTTTGTTGCCGCATATAAAGATACAGGCTTATAATCTAATTTATCTTCTTTGAATGGCGCTTCAGTAGTATTACCATAAACCGAACTTGAAGACGCATAAACCAATAATGGTTTATTTTCATGATGCCTTATAAATTCAAGAATATTTAAATGACCAATAATATTACTTTGAATATAGGCATCTGGATTCTCAATTGAATATCTTACGCCCGCTTGCGCCGCAAGATTTATAACGCGATCAATTGTTTGGTTTTGAAAAGATTTAAGGAAATCACTGTTCGAAATATCGCCTCTAAAAAACCTAAATTTTGGATATTTTTCAAGTATTTTTAGACGCGCTTCTTTTAAACGCAAGTCATAATAATCATTAATATTATCAATACCAATTATATTATGACCATTATTTAATAGGGCAACCGATAGATGGAATCCTATAAAACCTGCCGCACCCGTAATAAGAATATTCATTTTAAAACCACTTTATTTAAATGGCTTTAGTTTAATTTACGGAAAATATCTAGATTTAAATCTTTAATCGCTTCCGAATAGGTCGCGGCTATAGATTTTATCCGAAACATCTTTGATTTCATCGGAAATACGATTGGCAATAATAATATCGCTCTGGGCTTTGAATTCAGAAAGTTCTTTAATTACTTTGGAATTAAAGAATGTGTCATCTTTTAAGCTTGGCTCATAGACAATGACTTCAATGCCTTTGGCTTTAATGCGCTTCATAATTCCCTGGATTGATGAATCGCGGAAATTATCGGATGCGGTTTTCATAGTAAGCCTATAGACACCAACTATTTTTGGGTTCTTGCTTATGATAGAATTAGCCACGAAATCTTTGCGCGTAGTATTAGCGTCTACAATTGCACGAATAATGTTTTGCGGAACGCTTGAATAATTGGCAAGCAATTGCTTGGTATCTTTTGGCAAACAATAGCCACCATAACCAAATGATGGATTATTATAATGATTGCCAACACGTGGATCTAAGGATACGCCATCAATTATCTGTCTTGAATTTAGCCCGTGCGCCTCTGCATATGAATCAAGTTCATTGAAAAAGGCAACGCGCATCGCAAGATAGGTATTTGCAAATAATTTAATTGCTTCGGCTTCATCAGAGCCCGTGAAAAGAATATCTATATTTTCTTTTTTTGCACCATTTGCCAAAAGACCAGCAAAAGTTTTTGCGCGTTCCGAAATCTCACCAACAATAATTCTTGATGGATAAAGATTATCATAAAGCGCGCGCCCTTCCCTTAGGAATTCAGGAGAGAATATAATATTATTTGAATTCATTTCCTGTGAAACACGTGCGGTATAACCAACCGGTATAGTTGATTTAATAACCATAGTGGCATTAGGATTAATTGCCATAACATCTTTAATTACGGCCTCAATTGATGCCGTATTAAAATAATTTGTTTCAGGGTCATAATTTGTAGGCGTTGATATAATAACAAAATCCGCACCAGTATAGGCATCGACCTTATCATTAGTAGCCCTAAAATTAAGATTTTTATTAGCTAAAAAATCTTCAATTTCAGTATCAATTATTGGCGATTTCTTAGCATTTAATAATGCAATTTTTTCTTCAATAATATCAAAAGCCACTACTTCATTATGCTGTGCCAAAAGCATAGCATTTGATAGGCCAACATAGCCAATTCCTGCAATCGCAATTTTCATTTAAAACCTCGAATTAAATCTCTTGGTTAAATGCACCGATTTCAAGGTATTTGGCAAGTCTTGGTTTGATTTCTACACGGAATAAAGCAATAATTTTTATTTGGCTTAACTCAAAGTGGTACTTTGCTCATTCGTCGCAAGGTTTTTTTGTTTAAATATTAGAACTAGTCCCAAATTCCAAAAAAGGCCTAACATGAAAACGCTAAGACCAGCTGCTGGAAAGAATAGTGCTGCAATACTTGGCAGGAATAGGAGCATTCCTACGACTGTAAGCCATGCAGGAAAAAGGCGTATCTTCAAAGCCAAGATAGCGCAACTTAGTGCCCAAAGCCCGCCGGCTACCACGCTAGCCAATGCAACCGGATTCACTAAGGCGCCCATAGCATGAGCCTCAGGAAGCAGAATTGCCCCTGCACCGATAAGTCCTGCAACTGCCATGAGTACCGCACTAGCAAAACCAACCAAGCGCGGAAATAAACCCGGAAGCAAACCGTACAGGGCATTTACCTGTACTGCTATGCAGACTCCAATGCATAGCTTAATACCCTCGCTTAACAACAGTAGTGGAGCACCTGCGACAATGGCATCAAGCCCAGCACCGCCGCCATTTCCTATAATGACGACACCTAAAGCGAAAGATGAAACACTAAATACTATGTTCGCCCAACTGGCAACAATTCCAAATTTCGATCCCATAAAACCACCTTAAGTATTAATAATATCAAAAGC
>CAYUCW010000105.1:0-1568 GCA_964443435.1 uncultured Caulobacteraceae bacterium
CATTGCAATTAGGTGTCAAAATAGTGATATAGAGATTACGCTTTTTAAGGGGCACAAAATGAAATTTGAAGCTTGTGAAATTGATCAATCTAGCCGTAAACAAGACGAAGCTAATCTTATTCTTGATGCTTCGGTGAAAGCTGAAACTGATGCTCTATACGAAGGCGTAAAGCACATAATTCCTTATGATGAATGGGTTATGCATGCTCCGCTTGTGGCCGCGATTAACCGTCTTAAAAAAGAAAAAGACGCGGTTATTCTTGCCCATAATTATATGACGGCGGATATTTTCCATTGCATTTCCGACTTTAGAGGTGATTCTTTGGCATTGGCGCGTCAGGCAATGAGTGTTCCGCAAAAAGTAATCGTGCAATGTGGCGTGCATTTTATGGCGGAAACTTCAAAAATTCTAAGCCCTGAAAAAACTATTCTTATACCTGATATGCGCGCGGGCTGCTCACTGGCTTCATCAATTACTGGCGCAGATTTGCGCCTTGTCAAAGAAAAATTCCCAAATACCCCTGTTGTGACTTATGTTAATACAACGGCGGATGTTAAAGCCGAAAGCGATATTTGCTGTACTTCTTCTAATGCGGTGCAAGTTGTCGAAGAAATTGCCAAACAATGGGGTGTAAACCAAGTTATTATGGCGCCAGATGAATATTTGGCGCGCAATGTTGCCGCACAAACCAATATTAAAATCATTGCTTGGAAAGGCGCTTGCGAAGTTCACGAAAGATTTACTTCGGACGATATCGAAGAAATCCGTGCCGCATACCCTGGGGTGATTGTACTTGCCCACCCCGAATGCCCAAATGAAGTTGTAAGGGCATCTGATTTTACTGGCTCTACTGGCGCGATGATTGATTATGTGAAAGATAATAAGCCAAAACAAGTGGTATTAGTGACCGAATGTTCAATGTCGGATAATGTGGCAATTGAAAACCCAGATGTAGATTTTATCCGCCCATGTAATCTTTGCCCACACATGAAACTTATAAGCCTTAAAGCAATTTATGAAGCCTTGAGGGATATGAAGTATGAAGTTAAACTTGATGCGGATATTATTGAAAAAGCACGTAAGCCTGTTGCGGCAATGCTTGCATTAAAAGCTCAAGCGGCAAATATTTATGATGTAAAACGGGAAATTCCGCAAGATTTTGAATTGATTGATAATTGAAACAAACTTTAAACTTACCGTCTGATAATATTCTTATCATTGGTGCTGGCCTTGCTGGTCTATTTCTTGCGCTTAAACTTGCGCCAAGACCATGCCTTGTATTATCGCAATCCCCTATTGGTTTTGGTGCAAGTTCGGCTTGGGCACAGGGCGGTATTGCGGCGGCTTTATCAAAAACGGATAGTCCAGAGCTTCATGCAAAGGACACAATCGATGCCGGCGCAGGTCTTGTTGATAAGAATATCGCGCTTTTGATTGCTCAAGAAGGCCCAAAAAGAATTGCCGATTTACTTGCCTATGGTGTGCCATTTGATAAGGACGAAAGCGGCAATCTTGAATTATCATTAGAGGCCGCACATTCCCAAGCCCGCGTGGCAAGGGTTTCGGG
>CAYUCW010000105.1:1668-3910 GCA_964443435.1 uncultured Caulobacteraceae bacterium
AAATACCATCCTTTAAAAGATCTTGCGCCGCGTGATATTGTGGCGCGCGCGGTCTTTAATGAGAATAAAATTGGCAATGGCGCGTTTTTAGATGCGACTTCTGCAATTGGCAAAGAATTTCCTGAACATTTCCCAACCGTTTATAAATCATGCATGGACGCAGGGATTGACCCAATTAAAGATATGATACCAATAAGCCCAGCCGAGCATTATCATATGGGCGGAATATCAACCGATATTTGGGGTCGTTCAAGCCTTGAAGGGCTTTCGGCAATTGGCGAATGTGCTTCAACAGGTTTACATGGGGCAAATCGTTTGGCTTCTAATTCACTCCTCGAGGCCGTAGTATTCGCAAATCGCGTCGCCCAATCACTTTTGAATAAAGAACTTGTTGAGGTGCAGAATGCCAAGGCCATAGCTGTTAAGCCTCTTGCGAATGAAAAGCTTCAAAGTTTAAGATTATCAATGACGGAAAACGCGGGCGTAATTCGCGACAAACAAGGTCTTAGCGAATTACTAGAAACTATTGAAAACTTAAGAGAGCCTAATCCATCAAATGAGATTATCGTGGCAAGCATTATTGCAACAGCGGCATTAAACCGCGAAGAAAGCCGTGGTGGTCATTATCGTTCCGACTTTACCGAATTAAAAGAACCACCAAAACATTCAAATTTGGTTTTAGATAAAAATGGGGCTATTAATATTATATGAGCATTCCAGAAATAGTTTTTGAGCCTTTAATTAAAATGGCACTTGCCGAAGATTTTGGCCGTGCGGGCGATATAACCGCAAGCGCGACTATACCAATTGACGCGACAGATAATTGGGTAATGCGAGCTCGTGATGAAGGCGTAATCGCAGGTGTAGAGATCGCACGCATTGTCTTAAAATATATAGATGCAAACGCAAAATTTGACGCCATTATACAAGATGGTGAAAATGTAAAAAAAGGCGATATAGTCGCCAAAATCTCTGGCAATTCACGAAGCCTTTTGATGGCAGAGCGGACAATGCTTAATTTCATTGGGCGCATGTCAGGTATCGCAAGCCTAACCCAAAAATATGTGAATGAAATAAAGCATACGAAAGCCAAAGTAACGGACACAAGAAAAACCACACCAGGGATGCGCGCTTTTGAAAAACTTGCAGTAAAGCTTGGTGGCGGCACAAATCATCGCTTTGGTCTTGATGACGCTATACTAATTAAAGATAATCATATTGCTGCGGCGGGCGGCGTTGCCAATGCCCTTGAAGCGGTTAAAAATAATATTGGTCACTTGGTTCCGGTTGAGATCGAAGTTGATAATATTGATCAATTAAAAATCGCGCTTCCATATTATCCCAATGTGATAATGCTAGATAATTTTAGCATTGATAATCTTGTGATTGCAGTGAAAATTATTCGTGATTTTTCGGATAAAATAACGATTGAGGCATCGGGTGGTGTGAATTTAACCACAATAAAGGCAATTGCCGAAACCGGGGTTGATGTGATTTCGGTTGGCGCACTTACCCATTCCGCACCAAATTTTGATATAGGCCTTGATAGTGAGTAAAATCTTTAAAAACAAAAAACTATCGGCACAAATTAAGCCAGCCCCTCAAGTCAAACCGTTAACAGATGAAGAAATAAAATTCGTCAAATCACTTGTTATTTTTGAGGATAATGCGCTTATTGCCCTTAATAAGCCTTCGGGACTTGCCACTCAATCAGGCTCTGGGATATATAAAAGTCTAGATAATCTTTCTATGGCATTTTGCGTTAATCCCAAGAAAAAGCCAAAGCTTGTTCATCGCCTTGATAGGGAAACATCGGGTGTTATAATACTTGCTAAAAATCGCACCAGCGCGGCAATGCTTTCCGAAGAATTTGCATCTAAACACGCGCAAAAAACCTATATTGCCATTGTAAGCGGTCAAACAAAAGAAAGTGGCGAAATAAATGCCTACCTTAAACGCGGTCGTCAAAATGGTATTGACCTTGCGCTTATTACAAATGAAAATGATAAGGATGCGCAAAACGCCCTTACTATTTATAAAACTATAAAATCAAAAAATGGCTTTAGCCTCCTAGAGCTTAACCCAAAAACTGGGCGCATGCATCAATTAAGGGCACATTTATCGCATATTGGCCACCCAATTATTGGGGATAATAAATATGGCGGAAGCCTTATGGCAAATGGCAAACTTATTGAACGCGTAATGCTTCATGCCCAAGAATTAAACATTAATACGCTTAATG
>CAYUCW010000106.1:0-3906 GCA_964443435.1 uncultured Caulobacteraceae bacterium
AAAATGAAACCAATTTTATATATAGGACCACGTAATTATTCATCATGGTCAATGCGTCCATGGCTTGTGCTTAAATGGGCAGGCATTGATTTTAGTGAAGTTTTGGTAGATCTTGATGCCGAAGGTTATGGAAAAAAAGCCATAAAAGCGGTTCTTGAGGTTTCACCATCGGGCACGGTTCCGGTGCTTAAGATTGGTGATGCTTTGATTGCCGATAGTCTTGCAATCTCCGAATGGGCGCATGAAAACGCCATTAATCCCGTATATCCTAATGATGCAATCCCTCGCGCATTGTGCAGATCTTTAGTATGTGAAATGCATTCGGGTTTTGGCAATATAAGAAATGATTTGCCGCATAATATTCGCCGTATTATTCCTACCCCACCTCTAAGTGATGATGTGAAGGCGGAAATTAAACGCTTTGATGAAATCGCATCAAGTGCAGGTGGCAGCTTTTTATTTGGTGAAAAATCTATTGCCGATGCATTCTATACCCCAATGGCGGTAAGAATGCGCACTTATTCAATAAAGCTTTCGGACAAAGCACAGGCATATTGCGATTTACTTTTAAATACGCCTGAATTTTTGGAATGGTCAAAAATTGGCGAAGCCGAATGGAAGCCTTTTAAAGCGGGCCCTTGGGACACGATATACGAGTAATTAAATCACTTTAGAATGCTTAAAGTTAAATTACTTTAGAATGCTTAGCGGCTTTTTCGATATATTCATCAAAACAAGCCGCTATAAGGCGCACAAAGGGCTTACCAAATTCGGTAAGTTTTATCTGGCTTCCGTGAATTTCAACTAATCCAAGTTCGCGTTCGGCCTCAAGTTTGCTAAGTGCTGCGCTAAATTCGCCATTATAATCCTTAAGGTCGATTTCAAAATCACTTAAAAGCCTATCGATTATTTCGCGGATTTCCTTATCATGGCTTGAAGTTTTAACGCCCCTAATAATGGCAAATTCATTATTATTAATTGCGCGCGCCCATGCGTTTGGCTCTGGATTATTCTGCACATAGCCTTGCGGCATTGTTGAAATAGAAGAACAGCCCATACCAATTATAGCGTCCGCAGTTTCGCAAGAATACCCCTGAAAGCTTCGTTTCAAAGTCTTATTTTGTGCGGCAATCGCAAGCGGATCATCGGCGCGCGCATAATGATCAAAACCAATTGCGACATAGCCATATTCTTCCAAAATGGCCTTTATCTCTAAGGCCTGCTCATACCTAAGCTTAGTATCCGGTAAGTCTTCTGTATTAATAAGTCTTTGGCGTTTTTTAAACCAAGGCACATGCGCATAACCAAAAATTGCCAAACGATTTGGATTAAGACTTGCTGCGATTTTCACGCTTTTTTGAATATCTTCAAGGGTTTGCAGTGGAAGGCCATAAATTAAATCAAGATTTATTTCTTCTATTCCGGCCGCCCGAAGTTTTTTCATGGCGCTATGAATAAGGGCGGTATCCTGTACGCGGCCTATGGCTTTTTGGACATGCGCATTCATATCCTGCACCCCCAATGAAACGCGGTTAACACCCGCTTTTACAAAAGCCGCTATTTGTGCATCGGTTAAAAGGCGCGGATCAATTTCCACCGCATGCTCCGAAAGGTCAAAATCAAAATGCGCTTTTGCGGTTTCTATTATTTCCAAAAAAGTTTCAGGCGAAAGAATATTTGGCGTGCCGCCGCCCCAAGCAATCGAAGTAACTTTTTTCGCTTTTGTATTTTTGGCGGTAAGGATAATTTCATTTATCAAAGTTTCGGCATATTCCAAAACTGGCTCTGGCTTTCGGGTCGCAAAAGTATGGCAACCACAATAAAGACAAATCGATTTGCAATATGGAACATGGAAATAAAGACTTAGGGTCTCATGCTCTAATTCATTAAGCCAAGCCTTATAGGTTTCACCATTAATTATTGGCGTGAATAAAGGCGCGGTCGGATATGATGTATATCGCGGCGCGGTGCGTTCGGCTATTTCTAAGATTGCGGTCATAAGGCAAAATAGTCTTGCGCCCATAAGTCACAAGATGGCAAATTGTCGCAAAGCTTTTATTCTTTTGATTGATATGAAACCAAGTCTTTGAAGAAATCCTTATGTTCTTCTAATTCTTCTTCGCTTCTATCAGGGATTTCGGCAATATTTTTGAACCAAGTCATGCGCCCTTCGGTGCCAACTTGGATTGTCGGAATAATTAATTCAGGCCTATCAAAAGATCCAAGTGAGATTTCAGGGTTTTCAAAACCAATTGGCTCATACGAAATCGGCGTTCCGCAATTTTCGCAAAATCCGCGCTTTACTTTATTTGAGCTTTGAAAATATTTAGGCGCGCCCTTTACCCATTTATGACCAAAAGCGGTAACAAGCGGTGCATATTGGCTTCCGAACGCGCGTTGGCACATACGGCAATGACAAATAGATGCGCGTCCTAGACTTTCGCACTCAAACCTTATAGCGCCACAGCTACAGCCGCCTGTAAATTTTGCCATGATTAAATCCTTAAAATAAGCCTATCGCGCATACTCCAGCGAATAATCATTAAAATCCCAACAATTGCAAGCCCTAATGCAAGGCCAATCCAGATACCAAAACCTGCTAGCCCAAATTTAAACGCGAGTAATGCGCCAACGCCAATCCCTATGCCCCAATAACCAATTGCGGCAAAAATCATGGGCCATTTTGTGTCTTGAAGCCCCCTTAGCATCCCTGCGCCCACCACTTGTGCGCCATCGGCAATTTGGAAGATTGCAGCGATTTTTAAAAAGCCAATCGCAAGAAGTATAACGGCTTCATTATCCGCATTATTCTTTTGAATGAAAAATCCAATAAGCTCACGCGGGAATAGCCACATGATGGAAGCGGTAATGCACATAAAGCTCATGGCGATTATGAATGCCGCCCAGCCAGCCATTCCAATATCGGCTTTATTATTTGCACCAAATGCGGTGCCAACCCTTACGGTTGCGGCCTGTGCAATGCCCATAGGAAACATAAATGCCATAGAGGCGATTTGAATGGCAACCGAATGCGCCGCCACCGAATCCGTGCTTATATAGCCCATTAAAAATGCGGCAAAGGCGAAAATCGAAACTTCAAAACCCATTTGTAATGCGGTCGGAAGCCCAACGGCCCATATTTTTTTATATCTTTCCCAGTCGCTACGCCAAAAGCGCCCGAATAAATAATAGCGCCTGAATTTTGGGTGATTATTTATAATGATCACCATGCCCGTAAATTCGATAATGGTTGTAATAGTGCTTCCGATACCTGCGCCCAAAATCCCCAAAGCCGGCAAGCCAAAATTACCAAATATAAGCCCATAATTTAAAATGGCATTCACAAAAATTATTGAAACCGACATTATTGTTGCCCAAATTGGTCGCCCAATCGCGGTCACAAAATTCCTTAGGCAAACAAATAAAAGCGCAGGCAATATTTGAAACATAAGCGCACGGACGAAAACCCCAATATTGCCGGCAAGCTTTGGGTCAAATCCCACATGCTTGATGAAATCACCCATAAACCAAAGTAAAATCATTACGGGCACCGAAAAACTTACGGCGACCCACATTGATTGGCGCACGGTGCGTCTTATTTCGCGGACGCTATGACGTTTTTCACCATATTCTTTTGCGATGATTGCCGAAGAAGCCGACAAAAGCCCAATCCCGATTACAAGCGGCGTAAATATAAAGCCAACCCCAATGGCGGAGGCGGCAAGCGCATCCTTACTATAGCGCGCAAGCAATAAAACATCGGTGGTATTAATAAGCATATGTGAAAGATTGCTAAGGATTATTGGCCACGCCAATATAAGTGTGGCGATAATTTCCACACGCCATCTTTTGAAATCTATTTTTGTTATATCATTTGCCATGCGCGCGAACTAACATGAAAGGGGA
>CAYUCW010000107.1:0-3896 GCA_964443435.1 uncultured Caulobacteraceae bacterium
TTCCATTATTATCTCCAAGAAAATGCGTGCCGCATCTTTAATATTTTCGTATTTTCCTTTAAACGCTCTTGATAAATCACGCAATGAAAGAAGCTGAATTAATGAAAAATGTCGCAATAATGGTTTCGCATGAATATTTTGACGCGCCCCCAAATGATCTTTATGGCGATATAATCAAAAGACAATATAGCGAGATTAAAAACGCGCTTTTGCCGCATAATATAAAGCTTTCACCGATTTTTTGGCAGGATGAAGGCAATGCTTGGAATGATTATGATTTAATTATTCCGCTTATGGCGTGGAATTATCCGCAAGAAATAGAAAAGTTTGAGCATACACTTTTGGAAATTGCGGCATCAGGCGTTAAAATGCTTAATTCGGCCAAAATCATAAAAGATAATATGAATAAATCCTATCTTACGCGCCTTTATAATTTGGGTGCAAAAGTGCCGCCAACAATTGAAATCAATGCACAAAAACCTAATGAAATAAGTGCGGCGTTTGACACGCTTAATAGCGATGAAATCATAGTAAAGCCTATAATTGGTGCGGGTGCATGGCGCCAAGCGCGTTTAAAGCGCACTGACGAATTGCCAAACCCCGAAGATTTACCGCCCGATATTGCACTTGTACAACCATTCATAGAAAGCGTTGCCACGGATGGCGAATTATCCATGCTATTTATGAATGGGGAATTATCGCACGCACTTATGAAAAAGCCAAAGGCCGGCGATTATAGATCCCAGACAAGATATGGCGCGATTGAAACGCCAATAGTGCCGCCGCCAAATGCGTTTAATGCCGCGCTTGATATATTAAAAACCTATGACCCAGATGGTGAATTATTATACGCGCGCATTGATATGGTGTCGCAAGATAATGATTGGCTTTTGATGGAAATGGAACTTATAGAGCCTTATTTATATGGCCCATTTGATGGCGAAAATGGCAAAAAATCGGCGGCAAATTTCGCAAAGGCAATTGCAGATAGGGTATAATTTACTGTCATCCCCGAAAAATCTTTGATTTTATCGGGGATCTCATAACTAAAAGATCCCCGACATTTTTACAAAGTTCGGGGATGACAAATTGCTTAAAGGGAAGTCATAATTAAAACGGCAAATAGCGTCTTTCTTTCGAATATGCCGTATAGCCCGCGTTTGCGCCAAGCCTAAATCCGACACCTGTGCGCATTGGCGCAAGTATCACGCCTTCGGCCTGTTGATATGTCACGGCAACACCCGCAACAAAGAATGCAGAGCCTTCGACCCCAGGATATCTTCTATAAATAGCGTCAGGATTGCCAAGATTATAAACAAGCGTAAATACTTTTGATGCATTCGCGCCTGTGTCAAAACCAATCGACGGCCCTTGCCATTTTACGGTGCGTCTTTCGCCATTTTTCATGACCAAAGTGCCTTTGCCATATCTTAGACCAACGCCAACCGCCGCCGATACTTCATTGCCTTCAATATAGCCAACTGGTTCACCTTTTTCTTTGAAAACGCGTTCAACTGCGCGGCCCACCGCACCCGAAGTTTCACCAAAGAATCTTGTTGCGGCAATTGCCACTTCGGTTTGGGTAAAAGTTGGATCTTTTGAAGCGGGCTTTGCCGCAGGGGCTTCAGTAACTGGGGTTTCAGTTACAGGCGGCACATAATCTTGCGCCTTTGCACCACTTGCCAATAAAAGGCCAATCGCCGCAAATCTTAATAATGATTTTTTCATATCATTCCCTTTTTGTAAAAATGAATTCTGTTCCATGCGTCATTATTGCTTAATTATGGCTTAAATTAGGTTAACAAAAATAAGAAAATGCATTAAATTTTGTTTAATATTTATAATATGCGCGTGCCCCCTTCAAATACTTAGCAATCAAGGCTATTAGGGGTCATGTTTAAGTCACAAAATATACGTAATTTCTCAATTGTTGCCCATATTGATCACGGCAAATCAACACTTTCAGACCGCTTAATTCAGCTTACGGGCGGCTTGCAACTTCGTGAAATGAAGGAACAAGTCCTTGATAATATGGATATTGAGCGTGAGCGCGGTATTACAATCAAAGCGCAAACCGTGCGCCTTGAATATTCAAAAGATGGCGAAGATTATATTCTTAATCTTATTGACACCCCAGGGCATGTTGACTTTGCCTATGAAGTTTCACGCTCCCTTGCCGCTTGCGAAGGCGCACTTTTGGTGGTTGACGCATCGCAAGGCGTAGAGGCGCAAACCCTTGCCAATGTCTATCAAGCGATTGATGCCGACCTTGAAATTTTCCCTGTGCTTAATAAGGTTGATCTTCCTGCCGCTGAGCCAGATCGCATAAAAGCGCAAATCGAAGAAGTTATAGGCATTGATGCGTCGGATGCGGTGGAAATTTCCGCCAAAACGGGCCTTAATATTGATAAAGTACTCGAAGCCATTGTTAATCGCCTCCCTGCGCCAATTGAGCGTGACCCAACCGCACCTTTAAAAGCGCTTTTGATGGACGCTTATTATGACCCATATCTTGGTGTTGTGGTTTTGGTACGCATTATCGAAGGCACGCTTAAAAAAGGTATGCGCGTAAAAATGATGCAATCAGGCTCTGATTATATTGTTGATAAAGTGGGCGTATTTAAACCAAAAATCACCGATATTGATAATCTTGGCCCTGGCGAAATTGGCTTTTTGACCGCCTCTATCAAAGAAGTTGCCGACGCCAAAGTTGGCGACACCGTAACCGAAGAAAAACGCCAAACCAAAGAGGCTTTATCAGGCTTTAAACCCGCACAGCCCGTGGTATTTTGTGGCCTATTTCCTGTGGATGCCGCCGATTTTGAAGACTTACGCGCGGCAATGGGAAAACTAAGACTGAATGATGCTTCATTCAGTTTTGAAATGGAAACTTCGGCGGCGCTTGGTTTTGGTTTCCGTTGCGGCTTCCTTGGGCTATTGCATCTTGAAATTATTCAAGAACGCCTAATGCGTGAATTTAATCTTGATTTAATCGCCACCGCCCCTTCGGTTATTTATCAAATTAATATGAAGGACGGCACACAAATTGATCTTCATAATCCGGCCGATATGCCAGAGATTATGTCAATTGAAACCGTCGAAGAACCATGGATTAAGGCAACCATTCTTACGCCCGATGAATATTTGGGCGGCGTAATAAAGCTTTGCCAAGATAGACGCGGCAATCAAATTGATATTTCATACATCGGCACGCGCGCCATGGTGGTTTATGATTTACCGCTTAACGAGGTTGTATTCGATTTTTATGATAGGCTTAAATCAATTTCCAAAGGCTATGCCTCTTTTGATTATAAGCCCGATAATTACCGCGAAGGCGATCTTGTAAAAATGAGCATTCTTGTAAATGAAGAGCCAGTCGATGCGCTTTCAATGCTTGTTCACCGCAATCGTGCCGAAGGGCGCGGCCGCGTTATGTGTGAAAAATTAAAAGAGCTTATACCGCAACATCTTTTCAAAATCCCTATCCAAGCGGCAATTGGCGGAAGAATTATTGCGCGTGAAACCATTTCGGCAATGCGCAAAGACGTGACCGCGAAATGCTATGGCGGCGATATTTCCCGTAAACGCAAACTTCTTGATAAACAAAAAGAAGGCAAAAAGAAAATGCGTCAATTCGGTAAAGTAGAAATCCCGCAAGAAGCATTTATTGCTGCTTTGAAAATGGACGAAAACTAATTAAAACCCCACCCTCCTCGCCTTTGGCTCGTCACTCAGGGTTTTAGACCATAAAGACAAATATTTCTAAAAAGCGCGGTTTTTAGAAATATTCGGCATTTTTATTTATTTGCAAATTTAAGAATGAAGGCCGTCCTCCACCGCCTGCGGGGGAGGTGTCGCAAAGCGACGGAGGGGGGTTATCCGCACTCAAACATTCT
>CAYUCW010000108.1:0-3698 GCA_964443435.1 uncultured Caulobacteraceae bacterium
TTCCCCATACAAATCATATTCATCGGCATCAATAACACGTACACGGACTTTATCACCAACTTTTATATTTTTATTAGGTTCAAGAATAATATTACCGTCAACTTCGGGGGCGTCCCAAATTGTTCTTGCGATAATTTCGCCATCGTCTTCAATTTCATCGACCAATACTTCGATTTCACGGCCAATTTTGGTTTGAAGACGCTTTGCCGAAACTTCTTGTGCAAGCTCCATTAAGCGTTCCCAGCGTTCTTGTTTAATTTCTTCTGGCACTTGATCTGCAAGTTCACGTGAAGGCGCATGAACTACGTTTTCGTATTTAAAGACGCCAATTCTATCAATTTCCGCTTCGCGCACAAAATCAAGAAGCATTTGGAAATCTTCTTCGGTTTCCCCAGGGAAGCCAACAATAAATGAAGAACGAATACATAAATCAGGGCAGATTTCGCGCCATTTTTGAATTCTTGCCGCTTGCTTTTCAATATTTGCAGGGCGCACCATGGCCTTTAATATTTTCGGGCTGGCGTGCTGAAACGGAATATCCAAATAAGGAAGGATTTTGCCATCACGCATTAAAGGTATTACTTCATCAACATGCGGATATGGATACACATAATGTAGCCTTACCCAAACATCCATTTGCCCCAATCTTTCCGCCAAATCATAAAAACGCGCGCGGGTTTCAATACCTTTAAAGCTTGAAGCTTCATATTTAATATCGCGGCCATAGGCGGAAGTATCTTGCGACACTACCAAAAGCTCTTTGACCCCTGCCCTTACAAGGTTTTCGGCCTCGGCAATAATTGAATTAACTGGGCGAGATGCCAAATCCCCCCTAAGTTTTGGAATAATGCAGAATGAACAGCGATTATCGCAACCCTCAGAGATTTTTAAATAAGCATAATGACGCGGTGTAAGACGTATTCCAGATTCAGGAACTAAATCTTGGAAAGGCTCATGCTTTGGCGGCAAAACATCATGAACCGCCGCCATAACACTTTCATATTGTTGTGGGCCGGTGATTGCCAAAACCTTTGGATGCTCCGCCATAATCACGTCGGGTTCGGCGCCAAGGCAGCCTGTAACAATGACTTTGCCATTTTCTTTTATGGCTTCACCAATTGCATCAAGGGATTCGGCGCGCGCACTATCTAAAAAGCCGCAAGTATTAACCAAAACCAAATCGGCACCATCATAAGTGCCCGTAATTTCATAACCTTCCGCCCTAAGCTTGGTTATTATACGCTCACTATCCACAAGTGCCTTGGGGCATCCAAGTGAAACAATTCCGATTTTTTTAGTCATAAGTTCAATAGTCATAAGGCGTAATAGCTTTTTGAACTTAAACTCGCAATAAAGAATATTAGTTGGTACAATTTGGAACAATATAGAGAAAAAAAATTTTGCATAAAAAATGCAGGATTTTATCTGTAGACTCTTGAAACACTATTTTTCATAATTATTTGTATACGGACGTTATAACATTACGTCGTTACAAAAGGAGTTATTATGAAAACTAAGAAGTTTGTTTTACTTGCATTAGCATCGGCATTAACATTACCACTTGCGGCAAATGCACAACCACTTACAAGCTCATTCGGCAAAAATATTGTTAATACCAATATTACAGTTCAAGAAGTTGAAGCTGCCCAAAAAGCATGGGGCGCGGCACTTATTTCTATATCAACCACTTATGATAAAGATGGCATTGAAGCGGCAAAAAAACTTGCAAATAATGTATTAGATGCCGCATACGGATATAATCTTGGTACTGTTTTATTTAAACCAACCCTTACTCATGGTGACCAAACTTTTAGACCAACAAAAGAAGGTGCTTTGGCTTATTTCGTAGGTCAGAATTCAGCTTATCCAAATGATTCAGGTTTTGCACTTAAAGGTTGGCGCGAATATGCTTTCCAAAATTCAGGCGTTTATATTAATGGCGATTTGGCATTAACTATGGGCAAAGTAATTTTAGTTGATAAAAATGGCAAAACCACAACTGTTGATAAAACTTGGGGCTTTAAAAAGGATGAAAAAGGAGCATTAAGAATTGTATTGCACCATTCTTCTTTGCCTTACTCACCTAAATAGACTTTAAATAGTTTATTATAACTCATCTAAACTGGCTATAAAAATAGCCAGTTTTTTAATATAATTTGCCTAAATATTCTTTGGCGAAAGGCTTTGTTGTTTCACCCGACTTTATCAAATCCACCCAATCCGGATTGGCAAGTAAGGCGCGGCCCACCGCCACCATATCATATTCATTATTTTCAAGCTGTTTTAAGACTGTATCTAGGGAAGCGGTATCGGCGCCCTGCCCTCTAAAGGCATTTAAAAAATCACCGTCAAGCCCAACCGAGCCAACCGAAATTGTCGGCGCACCCGTAAGTTTTTTTGCCCAGCCAGCGAAATTAAGATCGCTACCTTCAAATTCTGGCGTTTCTATACGCCTTTGCGAGCAATGAAGAATATCTGCGCCGGCATTAATAAGGCCGCCAAGCCATTCATTCATTTCATCAGGTGAATTTGCAATTCTTGCTTCATAATCCTGCTGTTTCCATTGTGAAACGCGAATACAGATTGCAAAATCTTCGCCTACTGCGGCGCGGCACGCCTTTATAGTTTCGGTTGCAAATAAATTACGCTCTGTGATGGTTGCGCCGCCCCATTTATCGGTGCGCTTATTAAGTCCATCCCAAAAGAATTGATCAATTAAATAACCATGTGCGCCATGAAGCTCTATGCCATCAAAACCGATATCTTTTGCCATTTTTGCCGAGATTGCAAATTGTGCGATTGTGTCGGCAATTGCTTCTTCGCTCATAGGCTCTGCATTTTTATCATCAGGCATAATAAGACCTGATGGGCTATCTATCGGAAGCGGCACTTCATAGTTTGCGCGTCTTCTTACATTACCAACATGCCAAATTTGCGGAATTATCTGTCCGCCTTCTTCATGTACTCTTTTGGCAACATGCGCCCAATCGGTTTTTGATTCTTCATAAAAACTAGGGATATCAGGGTCAGTTCGTGACGATGGCCTATTAATTACTGTGCCTTCTGTAATTATAAGACCGACATTATGTTTGGCGCGTCTTGCATAATATTCGGCAACTTCTTCTGTTGGCTTGCCATTTGGCGACTTGCTTCTTGTCATTGGCGCCATTGCCACACGGTTTCTTGATTTAATTGATTTAAGTTCAAATGGGGTGAAGAGCGTATCGAGTGACATTGTTTATCCAATTATTATAATTTATTCTTTAATTGCCTTATAAGTAATAGCTAATTTAGCGATTACAATGTTAAAATTGGTTATAATCGCAATTAAGAATGAATTAATATTTCAGTAAATCCTTATATACAAAGCTTTTTCAGTCATTCACCTTGACTTTTACTATGATTTGCCGCATTTGCACCGCTTCTTTGGGCTTTGCCCTAAGAATGGGAGACGACAATCGGCCATTTTTAAAGTAATGCATGGGCATTACCCGACTCGTCAAAAAAGGTATAATTATGTCTAAACGTCATAGTGCTAAATATAAAATTGACCGCCGTATGGGTGAAAACATTTGGGGTCGCGCTAAATCACCAGTAAACAAAAGAACTTATAAGCCAGGTCAACATGGTCCTACTGCTCGCGGTGGAAAACTTTCTGACTTCGGTTTACAGCTTCGCGCAAAACAGAAATTAAAAGG
>CAYUCW010000109.1:0-3506 GCA_964443435.1 uncultured Caulobacteraceae bacterium
TTGAAAATTAATATTTCAGGAGTTGAAAATGATTTCGGCAAAAAAAACTATTTCTTTATTTAGTTTCGCAACAATTATAGGTTTTGCATCACTATCAATGAATAGTTTCGCGCAAAACGGCAGTGGTAATATGCCAAATTCAAACTCATTTTTGGCGCAAGATCAAAATGCATGTGCTTCTACTTGTTCAACTACAAGAGGGTGCGCATCTTGGAAATTCACTCCGTATCCTTCTGAAAATGGTATAAGCCGCGGTGGTATTTGCGAATTTTCAAATACGCCAATAAATACCAACACCAGAGTTCAACCACAGAATAATGTTCAATCGGTGCCACATTGGGGCGCTCAGAATAGAACGCAAACAGTACCGCACTGGGATAATTCAAGGCGAACTGGTGGTAATTATCAAGTAACACCTTTGCCAAACTATAATTCAGCGCAACCAAAGCAAACCTATGCACCACCACCACAAGGCATGGCACAACCGCAAAATCAAGGTGGCGCAGTAAGTTTTGAGCGTCCACAGCAGACTTATCAGCAAGCGCCAAAACCAATGTCTGCGCCAAATGCGCAATATTCACAAACACCGCAATATGCGCCTGCACCAGTTCAACAATTTGCGCCAGCGCCAGTACAGCAATATGCGCCTGCGCCAAGCTATCAAGCACCGCAAGCTAATTTAAACCAATATCGCGCCGCCGATGGTACTATTGATGCCGCCGAAATGCGCAGAAACCAAATGAAAGCTCAAAGCAGCCAAAATACACCAAGATATTCGGTGCAGTCTGAGTGGAATGAAGTTGCAAGGGCTGAAGCAAATGGTCAAAATCAGCCTTATGACTTAAGCAATACTGTACCGGTTGCAAGTAATTATAATAATTCAAATAATAATTATTATAATAATCCACAAAATACTGAGCAAGCAGAACCAAAAAGAAGATTATTTGGCCTTTTACCACCTAAAGCGCCGAAAGAACTAGAAAATTCTAATACTACAGAGAAACAATCTCTTAGTGCACTTCATGGTCCTTTAAGAAAAAGAAATATAAATTAGTATTCTAATACAATTTTAGAATAGTTTTACATATTTTATTTACTTAATTACTGTATCTATATTGTGTGAGGGCGAAATGAGCACGGGCGAACGATATAGTAAATTGCTAGAAATAGCCAAAGAAACGTCGAGTGAGCGTCGCAGAGAGCTTTTGCATGAAGTAACAGATTTATTCTTTGAAACTGGAAAAAAGACTACACAGATTGAAAGCGAATTATTTGGCGATTTAATGGCCAAAGTTGCTTTTGAACTTAATACCGAATTTCGTAAAGAATTTGCCGAAAGGTTTGGCGATAATAGCCCCCCAAGAACTGTTGCTGTTGCACTTGCAAATGATGAAATTGAAATTGCATACCCAATTTTAAAAAGTGCAACTACACTTACCGATGACGATCTAATCAAAATTGTCACGAATAAAGGTACTAATTATCAAAAAGGAATAGCCGAAAGAATAATAGTTTCAGAGAGAGTTTCTGAAGCACTTGTTGATCATGGTAATGATGAAGTCTTAGAAGTACTTATTAAAAATGATGGCGCGATTATTTCTAATAATACTTATGAGAAAGTAGTTGTACGTGCCGAAAAAAATCATTCTTTACACGCGCCATTAGTAAATAGAAAAGCTGTGCCTGCGGATATACTTGATGAAATGTTTGGTTTTGTTTCTGCGCCAATGCGTGCGGAAATTACAAAAAAATTCCAAGATATTCCGGAAGAAGAAATTAATGCGGCAATGAAACGAGCGGCAAATCGTGTTAAAATTTTCAATGGTGCATTACCTGAAGATTTTGAAACTGCCACCGCTGAATTAGTAGATATGAAAGTAAAAGGTACTATTAATCGCGCCCAATTACCAAATATATGGCGCGATAATAAGAAAACTCTTTTCAAATTAATTTTATCGGATTTTGGAAGTGTGGACTATTATACAATTGAACGCATAATACAAAACTGTGATGCCGATAGCTTGGCAATAATTTGTAGAGCAAATAATTTTGAACGCGCATTATTTGTTACAATATGCGCTTTAAGTTTTGGTTCCAAAGGAATAAATGGTGCAGAAGCACTAGGCCATTTATATAATGAAGTGCCACCAGAAGCCGCAAGCCGCGCTATAAGGTTTATGCAAATAAAAACAAACGCACTTAAACAAGCCGCTTAAACTAAGATTTACCTGCTTCACGCTCTTTAATAGCTGTAAAGGCGATTTTAGGGAATTTTTCAGCAACATAACCAATTTCCCATGCATTCTTACCTAAGAATACAAGGTCATTATCAATATCCCTAGCGATACCCATTTTATTTCTATCGGCAAAATCATCCTGTGCGGCCGCATTTTCGGCCTTAATCCATCTAACGGCATTAAAGCTGCACATTTCAAAAGTTGCTTCAAGCCCATATTCCGCTTTTATACGTTCAACAAGAACATCAAATTGCAATGGCCCAACCGCACCAACAATTAAGTCAGAGCCGATTTCAGGTCTGAATAATTGGGTTACACCTTCTTCAGATAATGATTGAATGGCTTTTAATAAATGCTTGGCTTTAAGCGGATCTTTTACAAATACACGGCGCAAAATTTCGGGGGCAAAATTTGGTATACCAACAAAACTCACGTTTCCAGTTTGCGATAAACTATCCCCTACCCTTAAAACGCCATGATTTGGGATACCTATAATATCACCTGCATAAGCTTCTTCGGTTAATTCTCTATCTTGGCCAACAAACATCATAGGATTATGCACACCTAATTGTTTGCCGCCCAAAGTCTTCAAGCGCATACCACGGCTAAATTTGCCAGATGATAATCTAACCATTGCGACGCGGTCACGGTGATTAGGGTCCATATTTGCTTGAATTTTAAATACGAATCCTGAAACTTCAGAATCAGCGGCCTTAATTTGGGTTTCGACACCTTTTATATTGGCTTTTGTTTCAGATGGCGCAGGTGCATAATCAACAATACCATCAAGTAAATCCAAAACTCCAAATTGACGAAGGGCAGAGCCAAAAAATACAGGGGTCATATGACCTTCACGGAATGAATTAAGATCAAATTTTGAATATCCGCCTTGAACCAAATCGGCATTTATCATTAATTCTTCTTTTTCCGCCTCTGTTAAAACCGATGAAGTATCACCATTAAAGTCAATTCTTTCATGATGCATTGCCCCAGTTTGCCCCGCAATTGGCCTTGCAAAAGCGACAAACTCATTAGTTCTTAAATCAAGCATTCCTTTAAATCTTTGCCCTGAACCTTGCGGCCAAAATACAGGTGCAGGATCAAGCGCAAGCTTTGAAGCGACTTCATCTAAAAGCTCTAGAGGATCTTGCGCTTCACGGTCCATCTTATTTATGAAAGCAATGATTGGAATATCGCGCAAACGGCAAACTTCAAATAGTTTTAAAGTTTGCGGCTCTATGCCCTTAGCAGCGTCAAGAACCATAACGG
>CAYUCW010000110.1:0-3092 GCA_964443435.1 uncultured Caulobacteraceae bacterium
GTGCGCCAACTTAATCCTGATTGAAAACCTTCAAGGCAGATTTTTTCAAATAAAATAATATCATCTTTAACGGGATGCCCCCATTCATTATCATGATATTCCAAAAATTCAGGGGCAAAGCCGCACCATTTGCAACGCGGTTTATCATCTGGGGCAATAAATAATTCGGTCATTTAACACTTTCATTATACAAAAATTACAGCATATAATTCATAATTCATTGACGTAAGCAATCGTAAATTTTACTAAGACGTATACAAATAATTCTAAAGTAAAATACATGACTAATATATCCGATAAATTACTAAATGCCTCCCCTGATAAAAAAATCAAAGTTTCAGAGGTTTTTGGCTTTGAATCAAATCTTGAAATAGATGCTTTTTCTGAAGGCAATGAATATGTGCCGGAATTTGATAGCACCTATAAGTTTGATCCTTTGACAACCAAGGCAATCCTTGCAGGGTTTCAACATAATAGACGTGTGATTGTTCAAGGTTATCACGGCACGGGCAAATCAACCCACATAGAGCAAGTCGCGGCAAGGCTTAATTGGCCAATGATACGCGTAAACCTTGATGGCCATGTTTCGCGCCTTGATTTAGTCGGTAAAGATGCAATCGTTCTTCAAGATGGCAAACAAGTAACCGAGTTTAAAGAAGGTATTTTGCCTTGGGCACTTCAAAGAAATGTTGGCCTTACTTTTGATGAATATGATGCCGGTCGCCCTGATGTTATGTTTGTTATTCAACGTGTCCTAGAGGCTTCGGGGCAATTAACTTTGCTTGACCAAAACCGCGTGATTAAGCCAAATCCATATTTTAGATTATTTGCAACCACCAATACAATTGGCCTTGGTGATACTTCAGGTCTTTATCATGGGACACAGCAAATAAACCAAGGTCAGATGGATAGATGGAATATTGTAACTACGCTTAATTATCTTGAGCATGATGCCGAAACCGCGATTATTGCTGCCAAAATGGGTGAAACTGACGCTGATAAAATTCAATTGCTTTCAAATATGGTTCGGGTTGCCGATATGACAAGAAACGCCTTTATGAATGGCGATATTTCAACCGTTATGTCGCCAAGAACGGTGATTGCTTGGGCACAAAATACTCAGATTTTTGAAGATATTGGCCTTGCATTCAGGCTTTCATTTCTTAATAAATGTGATGAACTTGAAAGACCTACTATTGCCGAATTTTATCAAAGATGCTTTGGGGAGGATTTACCTGAAGCCGCGCATCTTGTTAAAATTGCCTAATGCCTGATAATCTTGGTAGAGCAGAGATTTTTAAACGCGCGATTGCCGATACTACGCGCGCAATGTCACGTGAGGATACAACAGAAGTAAGCTTTTCAACAACTGAACTAAGGATTGAAGGTAATAATATAAGTCTTCCCAATCCTTCAAGAGCGCTTGGAAAAGATGAAGTCGCACTTATAAGGGGGCAATCCGATTTTGCCGCCCTAAAGCTTGCCCATCATAATGATAGTTTACACTATAAAAACCGCCCGATAGGCCCAAATGCCCAAGCAATTTTCGATATGGCTGAAGAAGCGCGGATTTCGGCAATTGGTGCAAAAAATATGGCTGGGGTTGCCGCTAATATCGGTGCAACAATTACTGATGCCGCAAAAAAGCGCGGCTATACGCGTATGTATTCGCAAGAAATGATACCGGTACAGGACGCTTTATCACTTCTAATTCGTGAAAAACTATTTGGTTATGAAACGCCAAAAGAATTTGAGCACATCAAAGAAATGTGGCGCACCGATATTGAATTAATGGCGGGTGATGAGCTTGAGGCGCTATCTGATAATATTGAAAATCAAGAAGTTTTTGCAAAATTCACACGCGAACTTATCCGTGATTTAGATTTAGGTGATGAACTTGGCGATGAAGACGATAGCGAGCCGCCAAATAATGAAACCCCAGAACAAGATGGCGACACTGAGCAAGATAATGATGAGGGTGAACAAGAAGAAAATGAAACCCCTGAAACCTCTGAACAGGAGCAAATATCTGAATCTACTTCAGAGGAAATGACGGGAACGCGCATTGATACCGAAGAAAATGGGCAAGATGATGAGGATGAAACCCAAACTTCGGATACGCCATTTGCGCAAGACCCTGCTTCTATTTCTGGCACTGCCAATATCTATAAAGCCTATACTAAAGAATTTGATGAAATAATCACAGCCGAAGAATTATGCGACCCCGAAGAGCTTGATAGGCTTCGTATGTATCTAGATCAGCAATTATCAAAGCTTCAAGGCGCAGTTGCCAAGCTTGCTAATCGCTTAGGTCGTAAATTGCTTGCACAGCAAAACCGCTCTTGGATGTTTGATTTAGAGGAAGGCATGCTTGATGCCGCCAAGCTTTCTCGCGTGGTTACTGACCCTGTTGCACCTTTATCTTTCAAGCAAGAAAGCGAAATTGAATTTAGGGATACGATTGTAACAATCCTTATTGATAATTCGGGCTCTATGCGCGGAAGGCCAATAATGATTGCCGCGACTTGCGCCGATATTTTGGCGCGGGTTCTTGAAAGATGTTCGGTAAAAACCGAAATTCTTGGCTTTACAACCAAGGCTTGGAAGGGCGGATTTGCTAAAGAAAAATGGGTTAAGGATGGAAAACCACCTAATCCGGGCCGCTTAAATGAGCTTAGACATATAATCTATAAAGCCGCCGATATGCCGTGGCGCAGGGCAAAGCGTAATCTTGGCCTTATGATGCGTGAAGGTCTATTAAAAGAAAATATTGATGGCGAAGCATTGGACTGGGCATATGAGCGTTTAAGAGCTCGTCCAGAACAAAGACGTATACTCATGGTGATCTCCGATGGCGCACCCGTTGATGATTCAACATTAAGCACTAATTCGGGGCCGTATTTAGAAAATCATCTTAAAAACATTATTGCCGATATTGAAAAATCAAACCAAGCAGAATTAATCGCCATTGGTATTGGGCATGACGTGACCAAATACTATAAACGCGCGGTCACAATCCTTGATGCCGAGCAATTAGGCGGCGCAATGATTGATAAGCTTGCCGAACTTTTTGACGAAAAGCCAAAGGGTAA
>CAYUCW010000111.1:0-3039 GCA_964443435.1 uncultured Caulobacteraceae bacterium
TTGAAATTAAACAGCACAAATTATAAGCATCTTATTTCGTCAATGACGCAATATAGGCGCGCCATATAAAATTAAAGAACTGGATACTAATATATTTATAGTTAAAAAGATTCTAGCGATAGACCGGAGTAGTTCCAATATCGGTTTTCCTGTTTCCTTCTAATCGCAACTTTTGACCTAGTTTTGCGATATTGTTTTCTCCCATTTCAAGTGCTTTTAGAGAAGTATGTACAGAATAATTACCTAAATATAGATTATATGGGTGAGGCACAGCCGAGCCGATTACAAAAACAGTTTCACCTTCTAGATCTGCATTAATAATCAATGGCTCTTCACTGTTTTCAAATATTAGCATATCTCCTGCTATAGCAACTTCATCCGCCTTAAGTGCGCCTTTTGCAACTGACAGCCAACATATAAGATGACCTTTGGGTGATTGGTAAACCCATTGTTCACCTGGCTTCAAACTAACCAAAAGATAATTTATACCTTCAGGTGAAGGTACAGGACTTTGCTTTGCTTCATGCGAACCAAGAATAACATGTGCAGGTCCAACAGAAGGCATATCTTTTGCTTCTATGAACCTACCTTCAGGTTCGCTATTTTCCATTTCAGGGGGAAGAGAAATCCAAAGCTGAAATGCTCGTAACCTTGTTACGTCACCAATTGACATTTCTTTGCCATGCCAAACACCATTCCCAGCTTTAAGCCACTCAACGCCGCCATATTCGATTTTACCTGCCCCGATTGAGGCAACTTCATAATTCATATAGCCTTCAGTAATTACTGTCACAGTAGCAATTCCTGAATGAGGATGAATTTGCATTCTGCCTAAATCACCAAGTGTTGCTCCGTATGCATCAACATAATCTAAGAAGACAAATGGCTTTAATAGGTTTCCTAAATCAGAAGGACTCATTAAACGGGAAATTGCACCATGACTTTGTCCACGCGTACGTTTAATAACCTTACGCGTTTGATTTGTTATATCCAATGACTTAGTCATGGTGTGGCTTCCTTGTTGAATATAAAGCTAAACTTTGATAAAATTGTGCGCTGATAATGCCCCAAATGGTAATGTTGCAAGTTGTCCACCAACATCAAGTAGGCCTAAATCAACAGGGAAGAAACCAGTAGATTCGATAATCTTACGTACTTCAGCTTTGGCAGCAGCATCGTCACCAGAATAGAATAATACGCGACTTCCACAAGAAAAATTAGGCTCAGGTAGAACATTGACGTCAAGATGGTTAAATGCTTTTACAACTCTAGCACCTGGAACAAGCTCTTTAATAATTTGACTTGAATGTTTATCACCAAGATCTACAGCTTTAATTCCATATGCAGCTAGAGGATTACTTGGGTCGCTTGCGTCTGGGGAATTTGGATCAATAAATTCAACTGGATTAGTTCCATCAATTACAATACGACCATTCCAATTAGGCAAGCCACTTAAAACTTTTTCTGCATCTACCCATCGTATAGCAAGAAGAACAATATCTTTAGTTGCTGCTTCTGCAGTTGTTCCTGCTGTTATTGAAGATCCCAGTTCTGAAATCAATGAAGTTAAAGATTCAGGACCTTTACTATTAGATATAGTAGCCGATATTCCACTTTTAGCCAGAATTCGTGCAAAGTTTGAACCAAGCGCACCTGCGCCAATAATGCCTATTGACATGATATTTTCCTTTATAAAAAAATTAAATAATGCACTTCTTGTGCATATTAGTAAAAAAGTGCTTTGCTATTAACCAAATACACGGAAGCGTATTTCATCTTCAATGAATGTCTTATCTGGAAATGGCGCCATATTTGCACCAAATGGCATTTGTGCCCTCAAAGTCCAACTTGAAGGAATTCCCCATTCTTTTGCAGCAGATTCATCAATTAAAGGGTTATAATGTTGAAGACTTGCGCCAACATTAATTGCGGCTAAAGCCGACCATACCGCAAACTGTGTCATGCCGCTTGCTTGTTCAGACCAAATTGGGAAGTTTTGGGAATAAAGAGGCATTTTTTCTTGAAGCCCTTTAACCACATCTTGATCTTCATAAAAAAGAACCGTGCCAGCGCCATTAGCAAAACTATTAATTCGGCTTTCTGTTTGTGGAAAATTTTCAGGAGGGACAATGGCGCGAAGAGTTTCTTTTGTTATAGACCAAATTTTATCACTTTCAGCACCAAAAAGTATAACCACTCTGGAACTTTGAGAGTTAAAAGACGATGGTGTTAACTTTACTGCCTCTTTTATTGTCTTTTCAATAGTTTCGTTTGTGACAGGTAAATTCTTACCTAAAGCGTATTGAGTTCTGCGTTTAGCAATTGCTTCAATTAATATATTTGACAATGCGGTTACCTCGTTTTTCTTATATATGTTTTACGAAACCACATAGAGCACTAATTAATGTTTGTTGCTTAATGCGGTATATTTATATATTAGTAAGAAGCAAATTAATGACAAGTACGAACAATATTGTAAGGTGGTTACACAGATGTTACAGACCGAAAATGGCATAGACATAAGCTGTATTAATGTTAGAGAAGTTTTAGGTCTTGTGGGTGATAAATGGAGTATATTAATAATCGCCTTATTAGAACATGATAGAAAACGCTTTAGCCAGATACAATATGGCATTGTTGGAATATCTCAGCGCATGCTAACTCGTTGCTTGAGGTCGCTTGAAAGAAATGGGCTTGTAACTCGAGAAGTAGAGTCAACGGTTCCGCCAAGCGTATATTATTCCCTGACTCCTATGGGGGCAACACTATTTTCTACAGCAAAAAAACTAGTAACATGGACTTTGGAAAACTTTCCAAGCATTAAGGCGGCACAAGTTGAATTTGATAAAACACAAAACATATAATGCGTTTATTATGCGTATTTATTTAACAAATTAACTTTGGCTTTGGATTAATTATTATTTCGTCAATGACGATATATAAGCGCGCCATCCCCCAAAATGGGTAATATCGGTTGCGCCTAATAATGCACGTGGTTCGGCAACAAAGCCTTTTATAATAGAACCATCTTCAAGAGTA
>CAYUCW010000112.1:0-3014 GCA_964443435.1 uncultured Caulobacteraceae bacterium
TAGTGGAGTTATTATGACACAGCCAGCATCAGCCTATTTTATCCCTGAAACTTCAGAAGGCATTATTAAAACCACGCTTGCGGTTATTGTTGTCAATGAACCTGGGGTTCTTGCCCGTGTAGTGGCTTTGTTTTCTGCGCGTGGCTATAATATTGAAAGCTTAACGGTTGCCGAAACCGATCATGAAGAGCATACTTCAAGAATTACAATTGTGACTTCGGGCACGCCTGAAATTCTACGCCAAATTAAGGCGCAAATCGCACGCATAATTCCAGTTAAACGCCTTATTGATTTTCATGGCGATAGTGATGCTATCTCGCGTGAGCTTGCCCTAGTAAAAGTAAAAGGCAAAGGCGAAGATAGATCCGAAGCAATGCGCATTGCCGAAGCGTTTAGAGCGCGTATTTTAGATACTACGCTTGATACATTCACTTTTGAAATTTCGGGCGCATCACGTAAGCTTGATGATTTTATTGAAATCATGAAACCGCTTGGCCTTATCGAAGTTTCAAGAACTGGTGTTGCCACCATAAGACGCGGCAAAGAAATCGTTTAATGAAAACTTTGCATAAAATATTCTTGGGGCTTTTAGTTATAGTTGCAATCATAGTTGCGGGCATTAAATATTTATTGCCTAAAATCCTTCCTGCTAATACTGGGCCCAAAGCCAATGTTATTATGACGGTGGGCGGCGACCCAAGAATGCTTAATTGCGTATCGGCAAAAGATGCACAGCATCAAAATTTGGCGGCCTTTAAAGCTTTAAAACTTGAAAGTCCTTTGACTATTCCTGAAAGTGCAAGCGCGATTTATCGGGTAAGTATCATAAGAAATAATGGCAAAAGCATAAGTGTGGTTTTTGAAACCCCTAAAAAATCTATCCCTGGAAAGGTTACGGTTGGTACATTTGATGGCACAAATACTGAATTTGAAAGTGCCAATCTTATAAGCGAACAAGCCAAAGCAATGGTTGATGTTATCGCCACCGCCAAAATCTGGGGCGCATTAAAACCTGTTGTTAAAATTAATGGCTATTATGGTGAAGCAAGTGCCGTTATCGAAGTTGCCGCGCCAAAAATATCAAAATGCGTAAGCACAAGATATGATGATGAAAGAATTATTCCGATTCTTACCATTTTCGAACAAAGAATCCCTGCGGTCCTTAACAAAGTTTCACTTGAAGGTTTCAATCCAAAAGCGCAAGAATTATTCGGTAAAACACTTCCTGCTGATAAGGGCCGATAATGAAAAAGCTTAGTTTTAGTATTTTAATTTATATAATTCTTTTTGGCGGAAGCGCTAATGCCCAAGCAACATGGGATACATCGGCTCTTAAAACAAAGCCAAAGAACGAAAGCTTGCCAAATTTCACTGCGCCAAATGAACAAGTTATTGTAAATACGCCTCCCCAGACAATAGATGAAAGCGAAGAATTATTATATATTGATAGGGCTTTTGCCGATAATATTTATGATAAAGGTGCTTTAATTGCCTATACGGATGCGATTTCCGATGAAGGTGTTTTATTTGATGCTTCGGGCGGAACACAGCCGGGGAAAATCTCTGCCGAGACAAGATTTAAAGGCTTTCCGGCCGAAATAAAGCTTGAAAGAAGGCCAGAGCGCGCGATGGCGTCAAATGGTGCTGGTGCAACTTGGGGAACATATGCGGTAAAGCGAGGCGCTCAAGTTTTGGCAGAAGGCCGCTATACCGCAATTTGGCGCAAAGAAAATGGCATTTGGAAAATAGTGAATGAGCTTGCAGCAGGTAAATCTGCCGCCCCGCCTTCACTTCCCCAAAAAGCAAAAACACCGCAACCAAATACAGACAATTTGAGTGCACCTAATAATCCTGCGATACTTCGCGATGCTTTGGGACGGCCCGTCACGCCTAAGCCTAAGCCCGCAAATAATTAAAACTTGGAGAAAACGCAGAAAATTATATTAAAACATAGCAAATATTAGGATTTTTAACAATTTTACTGTTTGCCCTACATTGACCTTTTGGCAAAAAAACGCTCAAAGGCACAGCGAATTTTAGTTTTGAGCAAACCAATTTGGGTTTGCGTTATTTTTGGAGAAAAAAATGCGCGTCTATTACGATAAAGATTGCGATCTTGGTTTATTAAAAGACAAAACAGTTGCGATTATTGGCTATGGCTCTCAAGGTCATGCTCATGCTTTAAATCTTCGCGATTCTGGCGTTAAAAATGTTATTGTTGGCTTACGCGCTGGTTCTTCTACTGCGGCTAAAGTTGAAGCTGAAGGTCTTAAAGTTGTTAGCGTTCAAGAAGCGGCAAAAACTGCTGATCTTCTTATGATTGTTACCCCAGATGAAGGCCAAGCCGATTTATATGCGGCTGATATTGGTCCTTATTTAAAAGCTGGCCAAACTTTATTATTCGCACATGGCTTCTCTGTTCATTTTGGCCTTATTGAGCCACCTAAAGACGTGAATGTTGTTATGGTTGCACCTAAAGGCCCAGGACACACAGTTCGTGGTGAGTACCAAAAAGGCGGCGGCGTTCCTGCACTTGTAGCGGTTCACCAAAATGCTTCTGGTAATGCACTTGAACTTGCACTTGCTTATGCCTCTGGCGTTGGTGGTGGTCGTTCTGGCATTATTGAAACTAATTTCCGTGAAGAATGCGAAACTGATTTATTCGGTGAGCAGGTTGTTCTTTGTGGTGGCCTTGTTGAACTTATCCGCGCGGGCTTTGAAACGCTTGTTGAAGGCGGCTATGCCCCTGAGATGGCGTATTTTGAATGCTTACACGAAGTTAAACTTATTGTTGACCTTATCTATGAAGGCGGTATCGCAAACATGGATTATTCAATCTCTAATACTGCGGAATATGGTCAATATGTAACTGGCCCACGTATTATTACGCCTGAAACCAAAGCTGAGATGAAACGCGTTCTTACAGACATCCAAACTGGTAAATTCACTCGTGATTGGATTCTTGAAAATAAAGCAGGTGCGCCAAGCTTTAAAGCAACACGCCGTATTAATGC
>CAYUCW010000113.1:0-2589 GCA_964443435.1 uncultured Caulobacteraceae bacterium
CGCGGTGTGCGACCAATTGGGCTTTGATCAATATCAATTACTTTATCAAGATGATGAAGCCCCAATATTTCGTCAAATGGCGCGGCAATATCAGATGAGCCATTAAGGCGACGCGCCAAAACCTTATAAAGTGTTTCAATAATAAGCGTGGATTTGCCGCCACCCGAAACCCCCGTAATACAAGTCAAAACCCCAAGCGGCAGATTAAGAGTAACATTTTTAAGATTATTACCCTTAGCACCTGTTAAAGTAAGCATTTTCTTTTTATCGATTTTGCGTCTTTTTACAGGAATTGGGATTTCCATCTCACCACGTAAATAAGCGCCAGTTATGCTTTCATTCGAGGTTTCAATATCAATAGGTTTGCCTTCTGCAATTACCATTCCGCCATGAATGCCGGCTTTTGGGCCCATATCAATCACATGATCTGCGGTCATGATTGCTTCTTCATCATGTTCTACCACAAGTACCGAGTTTCCTAAATCCCTAAGTCCTTCAAGGCTTTTTAAAAGGCGCGTATTATCGCGCTGATGAAGGCCAATTGAAGGCTCATCAAGAACATATAAAACACCAGTTAAACCAGACCCAATTTGTGATGCAAGTCTTATCCTTTGGCTTTCACCACCTGATAAGGTTGCCGAACCGCGATGAAGCGTAAGATAATCAAGCCCAACATTCACAAGGAAATTTAAACGTTCTCTAATTTCTTTAAGAACTCTTGCGCCAATATCTTTTTGTCTTTGGGTTAAATTATTATCAAGTTCCAAAAACCATTTATGGGCATTACGAATAGAAAATCCCGAGGCGTCGGCAATGTCGTGACTATGAATTTTAACCGCTAATGCTTCTTCTCTTAGGCGCTTTCCATTGCAAGAAGGGCAAGTCTGCGCCGATTGGAATTTCGATAAATCATCACGCGACCAAGAAGATTCGGTTTCTTTCCAACGTCTTTCAAGATTAGGCAAAACCCCTTCAAAAGTTTTTTTGGTTTCATAGCGCCTCGAGCCATCTTCGAAAATAAATTGGATTTCTTGCTTACCTGAGCCATGAATAATCATATTTCGGGTAGTTTCTTTTAATTTATTCCAAGGCGTGGTGATTAAATCATCATTAAATTTACAAATCGCCGATAGCGTCTGAAAATATAAAGGCGAATTTCCTTTTGACCAAGGCGCAACCGCACCATCTTGAATGCTTATTTCGGTTTCAGGGACAATTAAATCAGGGTCAAATTTTAATTGAATACCAAGCCCATCACAAGTAGGGCAAGCACCGGCGGGATTATTAAACGAAAATAATCTTGGTTCAATTTCTGAAATGGTGAAACCTGAAACTGGGCACGCAAATTTCTGGCTAAACATAATTCTTGGTTCTGAATTATCGGCATATTCGGCAAGTGCAATACCTTCGGCAAGGCGGCAAGCGGTTTCAAAACTATCAGAAAGGCGGCTTTGTATGCCTTCTTTAACTACAATTCTATCGACTACTATTTCAATTGTGTGCTTGAATTTTTTATCAAGATTAGGTGCCGATTCAAGTTCGTAATATTCGCCATCAATTTTGGCGCGGCTAAAGCCTTGCTTTATCCATGATTTAATTTCGGTTTTATATTCGCCTTTTCTATCACGAACGACTGGCGCAAGAATATAAAGCCTTGTTCCTTCTGGAAGTGAGATGATTTTATCTACCATTTGCGAAATGGATTGACTTTCAATTGGTAACCCAGTTGCAGGTGAATAGGGGACACCAATTCTTGCCCATAAAAGGCGCATATAATCGTGAATTTCAGTAACCGTACCAACCGTTGAACGCGGGTTTTTTGATGTTGTCTTTTGTTCAATAGAAATAGCAGGAGAGAGACCTTCAATCGCATCAACATCGGGTTTTTGCATCATTTCAAGGAATTGACGGGCATAGGCCGAAAGGCTTTCTACATATCTTCTTTGGCCTTCGGCATAAATTGTATCAAATGCCAATGATGATTTTCCAGAGCCAGACATTCCCGTAAGCACAACAAGTTTACCGCGTGGAATTTCGACATTTATATTCTTTAAATTATGTTCTCTTGCACCACGGACGCGAATAAAGGGAGATTCAGACATATTTATTTTTTAAACCTGTTTTTTGAAAGAAATCTATGAATCATATTGACAATTCCATAGAACATAATAAGAACAATAATATTAAGCAAGTGTATTAATTACGTTTAGCGCATAATTTCAGATTGTGTATATTTGCTTTGCGTAGCATACTAAACACTTTATATGAGAAAACTATAGTTAAACCAACTATTAAAAGATTAGATGAGGATAAAATGGCAGGTTCGGTAAATAAAGTAATTTTAGTTGGTAATTTAGGAAGAGATCCAGAAATTAAGTCTTTTCCAAATGGTGGCAAGATTGCAAATTTTTCTATTGCTACATCTGAAACTTGGCGCGATAAAGCAACCGGTGAGAAAAAGGACAGAACCGAATGGCATAATATTGTTATTCGTAATGAAGGTCTGGTTGGTGTAGTCGAAAGATACGTGAAAAAAGGCTCTAAATTATATATTGAAGGCGCTTTGCAAACTCGTAAATGGCAAGATGC
>CAYUCW010000114.1:0-2498 GCA_964443435.1 uncultured Caulobacteraceae bacterium
AAACTAAATCCTGCTACAAACATTAAGACAGTTAGCATAATAAATAGTTTAAAAGCCTTATTCATTTTAATAACCTCATGCCTTGTATTTAAATATGTATTTTTTGTCTTTTAAAGGTTATTATATAATTCAACGTGCTTTCATAAGTAAATAGCCATTTTTATATACAATCAAAATTGAAGCTTTAAGTGTGAAATTGATATTTTAAGTATTAAACTTATCAATTTTAATTAGTCTAATAAAACTTGGCGGACTAATTTTGCTTAATCAGGTTATTTTTTCATCCCATTTATGATGTTGAGCGTGCTATTAATAGATTTTATCTGGCACAAAATTATATATAAAAAATGATATTTTTTCAACAAACTATATATATTTTAAATATATTATATATAAATTCTAAATAATTAGAAATAAATTTTAGGCCGATAAACTTCACTCTTTATTAAAAGCTTAGTCTAAATATAAGCAAGCTAAATAAATGAATATGGCCAACATTCATATAAGTATAAATGCTGACCATTTCTAAATTTACTTTTAGCATATATATTTTATGCTGGTGGTGAAGTCATTGCAATATTAAAACCATTTACAAATTCATGTTCATTTGCACCTGGATTATCTCGTAAAGAAGCAATTCCATCAATAAATGCTTCTATATTGTCACCTTCTAATTTTTCAAAAGTTTGAGATACAAATGCATCAAGTGGCATTGCGCGTGGATCGCCATTACTTTCTACAAGACCGCTATCAACCCATGGCGGCGCTATTTCAATAACTTTTACAGATGAGCCATTAAGTAAAAACCTTTGCGACATTGTATAAGAATGAAGAGCAGCTTTAGTGCTTGAGTAAATTGGATATACAGCAAGTGGAATAAATCCCAAAACAGAAGTATTATTTATCAAATAAGATTCTTTCTGGCTTTTCAATTGCTCCCAAAATGCATTTGAAACTCTTGCTGTTCCAAGTAAATTCGTAGTTACAACCTCCACAGCAACCGCATCGTTATAAGCGCCTTTTTCATCGAATTCTGGAGGCATAATACCTGCATTATTGAATACAACATTTAAGTCGGGATATTTTTCAATGATTAGCTTTGATGTTTCAGTAATGCTTTTAGAGTCAGCAATATCAAGAACAAACCCGTCAACACCTGGATTTTCTGCAATGATTGTGTCAATTAATTGTTGGCGACGACCTGCAATTATAACTTTATTTCCACGTTTGTGGAATTCTAAGGCCATTGCAAGGCCAATTCCAGAGGTGCCGCCTGTGACTAATATTGTGTTACCTGTTAATTTCATAAAATACTCCAATAAATTTTAGCTTATTAAATGATACAAACATTTAAACTGCTATGGAATTAATATAGCACGGATTGACTTAGTCTTAAATGACACATATACTACATTTTTAGGACATTAATCTTTACAGAGTTTGGTAATGCATAAAATAGGCTATTTAGTAAGCGATGGATTTCAACCGATGGCACTGGCAACTCAATCTGTATTTCAATATGCTAATTACTCCAATAAAGGTAAGTTCTATGAATTCTCAAATTATTCATTTGAAGGCGGCATAGTTGAAAGTACAATGGGTCTAAACATTGTAACAACTAAGCTTTCAAAAGATTCTGAAATTGATACCCTTATAGTTACGGGCGTAGACCATCCGGAAAATCTTACAATTAGTGGAACAAATTTTGACCTAATAAAGCTACATTCTTTGAAGGCGCGACGAATTATTTCAATTTGTACAGGCGCATTTATACTTGCTGAAGCTGGAATATTGGACAATCATACCGCCACAACACATTGGTATTATTGCGAAAGTCTTCAAAAAAAATATCCTAGAATTAACGTTAATCCTGACAAAATTTACGTTATTGACGGCTCTATTTGGACTTCTGCAGGTATGAGTGCTGGTTTAGATTTAGCCCTTGGCGTTATAGAACGCGATTTAGGAATTGAAATTGCACAAATTATTGCTCATCAAATGGTAATGTATCATAGACGCTCTGGTGGGCAATCCCAGCATTCGGAGCTTCTTAATTTAAAACCTAAGACTGACCGCATTGAAAAAGCAATCGATTTTATTCGCAAAAACCACAAATCTAATCTTAGTGTTAATAAAGTAGCGGAGGCAGTTAATCTAAGCACTAGGCAATTCAACAGAATATTCACTAGTGAAACTGGCAAATCACCTGCCCGCGCGATCGAACTAATCAGAATGGAAACAGCAAAAATAATGGTTGAAGCAGGTAACCTAACACTTGATGAAATTGCTAGAGAAGCAGGTTTTTCAGATCGACGCCATTTACGTGAGGCATTCATAAGAAATTTAGGTGTTTCTCCTCAATCTATCAGAATTCAAAATAAGGATATTTATCTTGCTAGACTTTCTGATTTAAATTAATAATAAAACTTAATAGAAATTATTAGTTTTATACTTTAAACCTCACTCTAAAGCCTTAGGCAATTTTACTTTATATAGGC
>CAYUCW010000115.1:0-2316 GCA_964443435.1 uncultured Caulobacteraceae bacterium
TGAAATTGGTGCCGAAGTTTTAAATATTGATAAGCTTACCTATGCCGGTAATCTTGAATCATTAAAGACTATTGATAATTCACCAAATTATAGGTTTTTGCAGGCAGATATTTGTGATATTGCGGCAATGAAATCGGCAATAAATGAATTTAAGCCAGACCATATTATGCATTTGGCGGCCGAAAGCCATGTTGACCGCTCTATAACTGGCGCCAAGGATTTTATTGATACAAATATTATTGGCACTTTTAATATGCTTGAGGCGGCACGTGAATATTGGAACGCCCTAGAGGATAAATCAGATTTTAGATTTCTTCATGTTTCAACCGATGAGGTTTATGGATCTTTGGGCGCGGAGGGCCTTTTTGAAGAAACCACACCTTATGACCCATCTTCGCCATATTCTGCATCAAAAGCGGCCTCGGATCATTTGGCAAAAGCATGGCATAGAACTTATGGATTTCCTGTAATTGTTTCTAATTGTTCAAATAATTATGGACCATATCATTTCCCTGAAAAACTTATACCGCTTAATATTCTTAATGCCTTAGAAGGTAAGCCAATTACCGTGTACGGAAAAGGTGAAAATATTCGTGATTGGCTTTATGTAGAAGATCATGCGCGCGCATTACATTTAATATGTTCAAAAGGTCAGTTTGGTGAAACTTATAATGTTGGCGGAAGAAATGAGCGAACAAACATAGAGGTTATAAACCGCGTTTGCGAATTAATGGATAAATACAGACCGCAAAATGCACCACATTCAAAACTAATAACTTTTGTTACAGATCGCCCTGGGCATGACGCCCGCTATGCCATTGATGCCACGAAGCTTGAGAGTGAGCTTGGTTGGAAAGCCCAAGAGAATTTTGATACAGGCATAGAAAAAACTGTGCGCTGGTATCTTGAAAATGAAGAATGGTGGCGTCCTTTGCGTGGCGGTGTTTATACCGGCGAGAGATTGGGTGTTTTATAATGGAATTTGAAACATTTGAAATCGAAGGCCCAAAACTCATAAAGCCAAAAGTGATAGGTGATAATCGCGGATATTTTATGGAAGCCTATAAAGATACTTGGTTTAAAGAAAACATAGCGAGTGTAGATTTTGTCCAAGATAATCAATCAATGTCCTCAGAAATTGGAACTCTACGCGGCCTTCATTATCAAAAATCACCATTTGGGCAAGGTAAACTCGTAAGATGTTTATCGGGGGAAATTTTTGATGTTGCGGTTGATATTCGTGAAAATTCTAAAACTTTTGGAAAATGGATTGGCGTAAATTTATCATCGGAAAACAATCATCAATTATGGATTCCTGATGGTTTTTTGCATGGCTTTTGCACTTTAACCAAAGACTGTGTAGTATTTTATAAAGTGACAAATCCTTATAATAAGGATTGCGATGCGGGGATTGCCTTTGATGATCCAGATATTGCGATAAAATGGCCAATTGACATTAATAGTGCAATACTTTCAGATAAAGATAAAAATCAACCTAGTTTAAAAAGTTTAAGAGGGTAAAATGAAGGGCATTATATTAGCAGGTGGTTCGGGCACGCGCCTTCACCCGATGACTATATCAATATCAAAGCAATTAATGCCGATTTATGATAAGCCAATGATTTATTACCCATTATCAACGCTTATGCTTGCGGGAATTAAAGATATTCTTATTATCTCAACCCCCCATGATTTGCCATTATTTCAAAAGCAATTGGGAGATGGCTCTAATTGGGGAATTAAACTTACCTATGCCGAGCAGCCTTCACCAGATGGTCTTGCCCAAGCCTATATAATCGGCGCCGATTTTGTTGGTGATGAAAGTTCATGTCTTATATTGGGCGATAATATTTATCATGGCTCACAAATGGAAGCGACACTTGAAAACGCTATTGCCAATAAGACTGGCGCAACTGTTTTCGCATATCATGTTGCCGAACCAGAGGCATATGGTGTTGTCGAATTTGATAAAGATTTCAAAGCAATTTCAATCGAAGAAAAGCCAAAAAACCCTAAGTCTAATTGGGCGGTAACGGGTCTTTATTTCTACGATAATCAAGTAATTGATATTGCGGCAAATCTTAAACCATCGGCAAGAGGTGAACTTGAGATAACTGATGTGAACCGAACCTATCTTGAGCGCGGTCAATTAAATGTGCAAACTCTTAATCGCGGCTATGCATGGCTTGATACAGGAACGCCAGATAATCTGCTTGATGCCGCCGTTTTCGTTAGAGTGATTGAAAAGCGCCAAGGTTATAAAATATGCTGCCCAGAAGAAATTGCTTGGCGCAAGGGCTTTATAAACGATAGAGA
>CAYUCW010000116.1:0-2271 GCA_964443435.1 uncultured Caulobacteraceae bacterium
CATGTCACTACTTATAAAGTCTCCGGCAGCACATGGTTTCGCGCAAGAATTGGTGGATTAGGTGCAGATGCCGCAAAAGCGGCTTGTAAATCCGTAACACGCTCTGGCGGTGTTTGCTCTATAGTTTCTCAATAATATAGTATCTTTTTAAGATCTGCTTTACACATAACGCTATTGCTATTCATTCGCATTATAGTTATATAGACCTCATCGGAGGCAATATGTATATTTGTAACTGTAATGGCATAAATGAAAAATCTGTAAAAACAGCTATTGAAAATGGTGCACAAAGCCCTTCTGAAATTTATATTGCTAATGGTTGCCGTATGCAATGCGGAAAATGTATGTGCGAAATGAAAGAATTAATCGCTAATAAGTCTTTTAATGAATATAAAATTGCGTCATAATATCCCTATATAGGAGGCCGATATGAAGGGCAATGACAAAATTATTAAGCTTTTAAATCAAGTTCTTACAAATGAACTTACTGCTATAAACCAATATTTCCTTCATGCACGCATGATTGAGAATTGGGGAATGACTCATCTTGGCAATATAATTTACAAAGAATCAATTGAAGAAATGGGGCATGCGGATTTATTGATTAAGCGCATACTTTTCCTTGATGGTCTTCCAAATCTTCAAGACCTTCATAAAATGAAAATTGGCGAAAATATTAAAGAATGCCTAGAGTGCGACTTTAATCTTGAAATTGGGGCCCATGCCAAAGTCGTAGAAGCACTTGCAGAGTGTGAAGCCGTTCGTGATTATGTAAGTCGTGATCTATTGCAAAATATTCTTAATGACACAGAACATCATATAGATTTCTTGGAAACCCAACTTAATCTAGTTAAATTAATGGGCGAAGCCAATTATATCCAAAGCGCAATGAAAGAAATTCAAGTATAAAAAAGCCGTCATTTCTGACGGCTAGTTTTTACAATGCTTCTTTAATAACTTGCTTTAAAGTCGTTGTTTCACGACCTATTAATTTGCTTAAGCTATGACTATCGTCAAACAATGCACCTTTCGAAGCGCCAGTATCTGAATCCGCAATCACATCTGCCATTTGTTTAGGTAAACCTGCAGCTAAAAGGGCATTTGCATAATCTACTTCTGGAATATTAATATAAGGGATTTCTTTATTTACGTGATCTGATAAATTTTTTGCAAACTCTGCCAAAGTATAAGCCTCATCACCAGCAAGTTCATAAATTTTGCTTTCGCTATATTCACCGGTTAAAATTTCCACATCCGCAGCGGCATAATCATAACGCGTTGCCGAAGATATTTTTCCATCCCCTGCACTACCGTAAAATGCACCATTTACTATTGCTGGAGCAATAGAGGCTATATAGTTTTCAGTATACCAACCATGACGCGCAATTGCATATTTCAATCCAGATGCAGCCAAGATTTTTTCAGTTTCCAAATGCTCTTTAGCCAGAAATAATGGTGAAGTATCTGCCTTTAAAAGGCTTGTATAAACAAGCAATTCGACATTCGCCTCTTTTGAAGCATTAATAACATTTTTATGTTGGCTAATTCTATTTCCAATTTCACTTGATGAAATTAATAAAACTCTTTTAACGCCAATAAAAGCGTCTTTTAAACTAGTTGGATCATTATAATCCCCTTTTCGTAATTCTACTCCCAAATTTTGTAATTCAATAGATTTGGTAGGATCACGAACCAAAGCAATTATTTGATCAGCTGGAACTTTATTTAATAATTGCTTTATAACTAATTGACCTAATTGACCTGAGGCGCCTGTAACTAAAAACATATTTATCTCCTAATACTGTTCTTTTTTGTACTGCAGAAACAAATATGCGTTATACTAACCAATAGCAAGTACCCACTAAAAAGTTAGTACTAATAAAAATACAGTAAAAAAAATAAAGTGAATATATTAATGGAAGAATTAATTCAAAATAATTTCTTAAAGGGCGAGGTTCTATCTGACAAATGTCCTTCGCGAGAAATCCTTAAACATTTAACAAATAAATGGGCATTTCTAATTATGTATGCACTAAAAAACAAAACCTTGCGCTTTAGTGATTTGCGAAGAACGCTTAGCGGGGTAAGTGAAAAAATGCTTTCACAAAATCTTCAAATACTGGAGTCTGATGGCTTTATAAATAGAGTTTCTTACCAAGTCATTCCGCCACATGTAGAATATTCACTTACGCCAATTGGCGAAGAAGCAGCAGAAAAAATGATTGGTTTAGTTGCATGGATAGAAGAAAATCTTATCCGAATTTATAGCGC
>CAYUCW010000117.1:0-2266 GCA_964443435.1 uncultured Caulobacteraceae bacterium
CTTATTGAACGCGTAATGCTTCATGCCCAAGAATTAAACATTAATACGCTTAATGGTCCAAAAACATTTACAACCGAAGCGCCAAAAGATATGCAGGAATTAATTAAAACAATTTTTGGTGAATAATGTATATAAGCTTTCCACAAATCTTAATGGTATTTTTAGGCGCTGGGCTTGGTGGCGTTTCAAGATTTGTATTTGGCCTTATTGCAAAAACATATTTCACAAGTGCATTTCCAATCGGAACATTTTTTGTAAATATTTTTGGCGGCCTATTAATTGGCATTTGCGCGGCCTTACTTAATAAGGGCGAAAATAGTTTAATACAATTTTTTGTCATAACTGGCTTTTTAGGCGGATTTACAACTTTTTCGGCCTTTAGCCTTGAAACCATAAAGCTTTTGCAAAATGGTAATCTTATGCTTGCTATTGTCTATATAATTGCATCGGTCGCGCTTTCATTGCTTGCGGTGCTTATGGGCATGGCAATAATTAAAAATTTCGGCTAAAGGGGTTTTATGACCTCCCCTATTACCATACCAGTTAAACCTGATGACGGCGAAGTTCGCCTTGATAGATTTTTAAGACGCAAGTTCGATGGCCTTAACCAAGGCCGCATAGAGCAATTAATTCGCAAAGGCCTTATCCGTGTTGATGGCGATAGAGCGAAAAAAGCGTCCGATAGAGTAATGCCCGGAATGGATATAATTATTCCTGGCGATATTTTTGATATTATCCGCGAAGCGCAATCTAATAAATCCGTAATTTCTAAAGAAGATGAACAATTTTTGCGTTCAATCATTATTTATGAAGACGAGGAAGTTATAGCAATTAATAAGCCTGCGGGACTTGCGGTACAAGGCGGCACAAAAACAACGCGCCATCTTGATGATTTAATGGCGGTTTTCGCCCATGAAGAATATGGTAAGCCAAAACTTGCACATAGGCTTGATAAAGATACCTCTGGCGTAATAGTTTTTGGGCGCACTCCCAAAGCGATTGCAAGCCTTACAAAATCATTTGCGTCACGTGAAACAAAAAAGATTTATTGGGCAATTTGCCTTGGCGTGCCGCACCCATTATCGGGTGAGATTCGTGGTTGGATGAAAAAATCTGGCTCTAATCGCAATCCTGAAATGGAACTTGTGCAATCCGCTAGACATGGTGAACGTGAAGCCCAATTTGCAATCACTGATTATGAAGTGATTTCAAATGCTGGTACACGCGCCTCTTGGGTATCAATGAAGCCTGTTACAGGCCGTACCCACCAATTACGTTTCCATATGCAAGGCATGGGCACATCAATTGCGGGCGATCCAAAATATAGATGTGACCGCCCTGATATTGGCGGCCTAGCCGATCAATTACACCTTCATGCACGCGCTCTTAAAATTCCACACCCAAGCGGCGGCATGATTGAGCTTATGGCTGATATCCCACCGCATTTCAAAAAAGGTTTTGAACTTTTAGGTTTTGAACTTTCTGAAGCCAAAGATCCATTCGCACCTTTTAAAGGCTAAACATGAGTGAAAGCATTAATGGCGCAAGACGTTTTTATAAAAGCGTTACAATTGCACAATTAGAAACAGGTTTTGCGGTTCTTTTAGATGGACGTAAAATCATTACTCCTGATAAAAAACCACTTATCCTTCCGACACTTGCGGCGGCAGAAGTCATTGCAAATGAATGGCTTAGTCAAGAAGAAACCATTAAAACCGCAAGCATGCCAATGACACGCCTTGTTAATCTTGCAATTGATAAAGGTAGCGAAAGCCATGTCGGAATGGCGGAAGAAATACGAAAATATTTAAGTTCTGATTTAGTTTGTTACCGCGTTTCCGCGCCAGAACGTTTGGCAATAAAACAAGAAATGGCGTGGGATAGTGTCATAAATTGGCTTTATGAAGCCAAAGGAATAAAACTTTATACCGCCAAAGATAGTCTTGCACTTATACAAAGTGATGATGAACTTAATAAGGCGTTTGAATATGCAAATTCACTTAATGATTTACACCTAACTTTACTTACATTTTTGACTGGCCTTACAGGGTCTGCGGCGCTTGCAATGGCAATGTTTGAAGGTTTTATTAATGCCGATGAGGTATTTAAAGCGATACGAATTGAAGAAGATCATAATGCAGAAATCTGGGGCTATGATTATGAAGATTTGGACAAATCCCAAGAAAAACATAACGACTTAATCGCTACTGAAAAATTGATTAAGTCTTTGAATTTATAAAATCCCCCCTCCGTCACCCTTTGGGTG
>CAYUCW010000118.1:0-2217 GCA_964443435.1 uncultured Caulobacteraceae bacterium
TCACTCAGTTTATCAGCCATTCGGGTCTGCCAGCCTTTGCCAGTAGCTTTCCATTTTTCAATAATTTCTTGAGATAATCTTATTGAAATAAGCTTTTTAGGCTTTTCAGATATTGGGCGACCTGCCTTTTTGACTACTCCGCGAGTAAGCATATCGTCATCAAGCTCAGGAAGCTCTTCATATTCTTCATTTGTAACAATATGCGCGTCAATGCGCTTAAAGTCAGAAAGAAAGATAGGGGATGATTTTTTTTCTTTCGCGTTCATTTGCTTTTCTCATACTAAATATATGGCGAATATCGCCACGTTCAACATATCCAATTACAACCAATCTTGTATTTAAATACCCAAAACAGATTATTCTATCTTCTCCATAATCTATTCGTGAATCTATAATCTCATAAGTTGGACCATCAAAAACTAAACTTGCATCTTCAAATGCCAAACCACGCTCTTCAAAGGTTTTATCACGTTTAATTTTATCGAATGAAATATTCATTTAATTATTGTATATACAAAAATAGCTTAAAAGTCAATTTTAATTTAAGAAATCACTTTCTACCCAAACACTTTTTCCATGCAGGATATTCGACACTAAGAAGTGGTTCCGGCCAATATCCATACCAAGAATAGCCAGAACGTCTTTCAATTGGAATATCTGAAAACTTTTGAACTCTTACGCTCTCACGGGTGGCAAGGACGATTGTATTATCATTTAAATCATAAAATCTTGCCCAAACCGGTGGTGCGCCTTTGGCTTCGACCAAGCGTCTATCAATGCTTGTGGTGTGATATGGGTATTTAGTTACGACGCCAGTGTCAAAAGTTTCATATTTATGGTCTTTGATTGCGCTTTTTTTAAGCCAAGCAATGCCGCTTTCAATTGAATTAATTTGCGCTTTGCTTGGGCGTTCAATGGACATTAAATATCTTAAAACCTCTACGGTTTCTTGGGACACAATTGACGGAAGCTCAAAAGTGCGACCTTGTGATGGCAAAAGCGTAATAGGATCATATTGACCGGCCCAGCCAGTTAAAACGCCATTCTGTTTAACTTGAAGACGCAATAAACATTCATCACCCTTTGCAAGCGCAAGTTTTGCATTTTTAATTGCGGCTTTATCCAGATTTCTAAAAGGCGCTTTATTTGTTGATATTTTCCTTAAAAGCCTTAGATTGCCACTAAATACTTCATCGGCAATCGTAAGCTTATGGTGATATGATTGCGTAGGGGGCAATGAATGCGGCCAACCACCACAATTTGGCATTTGTTTAGAAAGTAAATATTCAAGGCCTTTTTGCGCACTATTTCTATATTTATCTTCTTTGGTTTGTTCAAAAACATTCATTAAATATTCGATTTGTGAGAATACATTTCGATTATCAAAGCTTGAGTCTTCAAGGGTTTTTGCCTTTTTATAGGCTTCGATTTCTTGCTCATTTAAAATACGCGCGGGGTCAAGGTTTTGCACCCAACCGCCATTATTATGTTGTAATAATAAGATATTATCGCCAATTTCCTTAATTTGATTAAGATTATATCGCGGATAGGGATCACGGTTTTTCAATTGCCAATGCGAAATCGCATCGTCAAAATCATGCATTGGAATTGGGCTATATGGTTGTGCAAAACCAGTAAGAGCAAGTGACAGAATAAGTATAATTTTACGCATACGAATCTTTTGCGTTAAAAGGATTATTCTGTCAATTTTTATTCCAACATTTCTTCTAAAATTGTGAAGGCTTCAAGCCATTCGGCATCGGCTTTGGCAAGGCGTTTTTCATGCCATTCTTGCCTTTTCGAAAGCTCGGCGGCGGCCTTTGGGTCTTTTTGATATGTATGCGGATCCGCAAGTTCATTTTCAATATTGGCAATAGTCGCTTTTTCAAGCTCTATATCTTTTTCAAGACGCGCCATTTTTTTGCGTAATTGCGCTTCATTATTTTGACCGCCTGATTTTGGCTTACCTGATTTGCCTTCTGATTTTGCTTTGGGGGCATTATCTTCTGGTCTATCTGCGGTAAGAACCATGCTTCGATAGTCGGATAAATCGCCATCATATTGGGTGGCGCGCCCATTGAATACAAGCCATAATCTATCGGCACAGGCTTCGGCCAAATAAACATCATGCGTAATCAAAAGCACCGCGCCCTTATAATCATTTATCGCATGGATAAGTGCTTCACGGCTGTCGATATCAAGGTGGCTTGTCGGCTC
>CAYUCW010000119.1:0-2214 GCA_964443435.1 uncultured Caulobacteraceae bacterium
TTTTTATGGCCTTATATGTGGCCCAAAAATCGCTTTGATTTAAAAATGCAGGTTGTCTTTGCGCTTGTCGCTATGGTGCTTGGCAAAGTTGTAACCATTATGATCCCCTATACTTATAAATGGGCGACTAATGCTTTGGCTATTCCTGAAAAGGCCGTTAGTTTTTGGGGCTTAATGATTGCCGCACCAATTATATTGGTGGTTTCTTATGGTCTTGCAAGATTTATTTCAAACAGCTTAAATCAACTTAGGGACGCTTTATTCGCGGGAGTGGGTCAACATGCGGTAAGGGGGCTTTCTAATCGCTCTTTTCAGCATTTACACAATTTATCTTTACGCTTTCACCTTAAAAGACGCACAGGCGGCCTGTCACGAGTAATCGAGCGCGGCAAGTCAGGGATTGAAACCATTGTGCGCCTTGCAATGATGTTTGGTATTCCAACCATACTTGAATTTGTGCTTACAGCGTTTGTACTTAATCAGCAATTTGCGCTTTCTTATGTGATAATTGTGGTTGCAACCGTTATTATTTATGTTTGGTTTTCGGTATGGGCATCAAATCAAAGAATTCAAATCCGCAAAGATATGAATGAAGCCGATACCGACGCCATGAGTAAAGCGGTCGATAGTTTGCTTAATTTTGAAACCGTAAAATATTTCAATAATGAAGAGCTTGAGAAAAATCGCTATAATATCGCAACTGCTTCTTATGAAAAAGCGGCGATTAAAACCTATACGTCACTTGCATGGCTTAATTTTGGTCAAGGCCTTATTTATTCACTTGGCATGGTGATTGTAATGGTCATGAGTGCCAATGAAGTTGTTAAAGGCACGCAAACCATTGGTCATTTTGTAATGATTAATGCCTTTATGATGCAATTAGCACAACCGCTTAATTTTATTGGCACTCTTTACCGCGAAATCACTACGGGCCTTATTGATATGGAAGCAATGTTTAAGCTTCTTGATGAGCCAGCCGAGGTTGAAGACAAACCAAACGCCAAAAATCTTGAAGTTTCAAGCGGTGCGGTAAGCTTTAAAGATGTTAAATTCGCCTATGATGAAGATAGGCAAATTCTTAAAGGTATTTCTTTTGATGTTCCTGCCGGTAAAACGGTGGCAATTGTTGGCCCATCTGGCGCGGGTAAATCAACTATTTCAAGATTATTATTTAGATTTTATGATATTAAATCGGGATCTATTACAATTGATGGTCAAGACCTAAGGGATGTAAATCAAGAATCCTTAAGAAAATATATTGGTATGGTTCCGCAAGATACAGTTCTTTTCAATGATACCATTGCTTATAATATTGGTTATGGCCGTAATGGAGCAAGCGAAGAAGAAATTATTGAAGCGGCAAAACAAGCGCAAATCCATGATTTTATAGGCACACTTCCACAAGGCTATAATTCAGAAGTAGGTGAGCGCGGCCTTAAGCTTTCAGGTGGCGAAAAACAACGCGTTGCGATTGCAAGAACCCTTTTAAAAGCCCCGCCAATTCTTATTCTTGACGAAGCAACTTCGGCACTTGATACCCATACAGAGCGTGAAATTCAGGCGGCATTGGATGAAGTTTCGAAAAACCGCACGACACTTGTAATAGCGCATAGGCTTTCAACCATTGTTGGCGCCGATGAGATTATAGTGCTTAAAGAAGGCATTGTTGCCGAGCGTGGTAAGCACGAAGATCTTATCGCCCAAAACGGCATTTATAAATCAATGTGGGATAGACAAAAATCCGCCGATGAAGCACTTGCAACGCTTGCAAAAGTTAAAGAAGAAGAACCAAGCCTTAGAGGCTTAAACTAAGGTCTTAAATTATAAAGAGAGAATCATGAGCGAACAAGAACAAGCTAAAGCCCCTGCGAAACCATTAAATTATGGCCGCAATATAAGCTTAGCCGAAGCAAAAAAAATTGCCGCAACTGCCGAAGCTTTGGCGCTTGAAAATAATTGGAATATGGCGATTGCAATTGTTGAACCTAATGGAAATCTTGTTCTTATGCAAAGAATGGATAATACCCAATATGGTTCACTTGATGTGGCTTTGAAAAAAGCGGTAACTTCGGCAAAGTTTAAAAGATCAAGCTCTGTCTTCCAAACTGCTGTGCAAAATGGCGCATTATTCCCTATATTCATTGATGTAATGGCGGTTGATGGCGGCGAATTAATTATTAAAAATAATGAAATAATTGGCGCAATTGGAATTTC
>CAYUCW010000120.1:0-2204 GCA_964443435.1 uncultured Caulobacteraceae bacterium
AGCATCCGCCTTCTAAGCGGACGGTCACAGGTTCGAATCCTGTCGGAGTCGCCACTTTTCTAAAACACTATTGTTTTAATTAAGTTTTTTACAAAAAAATCCCTCACTATTTGCTAGGTGAGGGATTTTTTGTTTTCCATCAGTTCCCACGCGGCGACACTTAACTTGTCATTTTCCACTTTTCGCGTGTAAACTTGCGCCATTGCAGGGCTATTCCAACCCATTGCGGCCATTAATTGCCTGTCTGAAGCTCCTGCCTCGGCAAGTATTACTGAAGCCAGTTTTCTTATTCCATGCGCAGAGCCTGGCACTCCTGCTTTTGCTGTCCAATCTTGGAAGGCATTTCCAAAGCTTTCAGGGGTGTATGGTGTCCCTTTTATAGTTTCAATATAAGTGAAGCCTTTTCGTGGCGTGTTCGCAATCACATGATCCAAGTATTCCGAAATTGGAATTTTAACAGACTTGCCAGTCTTCTTTAAAGTTTTCCCTGGTCTATAATTAAAATCATTATTTACCCTGTGTGAAGGCGATAGGCGCACAACGTCTTGGCGTCTTAAGCCTGTGTGAAGTAATAATTCGATTGCAAGGCGCGGCATTGTGCCAATTGGGAAAGTTGATCTAAACTTTTCAAGTTCCTCGCGCGTCCAAGTATGAAATCCTTCCAGACTTGGAGAATTGATTTTTACTTCAAAAGCTGATTCTGCAATCGGTACTTGGCGCACTTTAAGCCAGTTAAGCATTGCCTTGATAGATTTAATGAAAGTATTTGCGGCGGCGGGTGTTGCCGCCCTTTTATCGAATGCCGCTTGCAAGGTTGCGCGGTTTAATCCCTTTAGTGGGCTGTGTCCAAACTCTTGTTCAAGTTTTTCATAGATTTTGCCGCGAGAATTTCGGTATGCTTCACTATTTGAAAGCCATTGCCCACTCGAAGTATAAAGTTTGATCGCCCAACCAATTGTATTTTGAGCATAAATTCGATGCTGAATAGTAGGCTTTTCAGGTTTGATTGCGGGATTATTAAGTTCTGAATTTAATAGTTTTAAGGCTTCTTGGTGTTCAGATAAGAATTCAGCGGTACCGAAGTGGCTTTTTATCTGAATCCTTCGCCCATGGCCAATTCGGGCATAGTATTTAGTTTTACCATGCCTGTCGATTTGTTTATAAAGATGCTTAATCTTGATATTGGCCATTCCATATTCATATGCTTAAAAAAGGTTCTTGTGAAGACTGCGAGATATCTCTTCGCAAAATGATTTTTATTTTGCCTTTTTGAAACTCAATTTCTTTGATATCTTTATTATCTTCCAAAAATTGCTTCAAATCGCGCTTTTCACGATCAGTAATAAGAGCAGGCATTATGCGGCCTTTCTTTTATGTTCAATTTCCCAACCCATTTCATATAATGTTTCAAGGCGGCAATCGAACGCCGATTTAACTTCATCAATCCAAGAATCAGGAAATGCGACCATTGCAATATTGAAAATCCCTGCAGAAAGGCAAAGACACGGCTGTGAGATTTTATGCCCCAAATGCCCACAATCTCTATTTTCTATATGGAATTTTGGTTTTGTCTTGGTTTCATTTGTAATGTGTGTGGCCCAGTCACGCCAAGCCACATAAAAGTGAAACCATGATTCAGCCACAAGCATTTCAAGATTTTCATTTTGGGCAAAAAGTCGGCCTGTTAGAAAGTGCAAAGCAGATAATTCATTACTTTTCATCTTTAAGAACCTTTTTCAATTTTTTGATTATTTGTTTTTGGCAAAATTCAGTTTTTGCCGGTGATGACTGAAATAAGAACCAGGCAAAGTCTTTCGAACCTTTATGCTCTGTTCCTTCAACCCATTTGACGCGCCCAATCGGCACAATTTTTTTGCAATAGATCATTGCGTTTTGGGAATTATCGTTAAATGCAAATCCCGCCGGCAAGAGAAGCCACGTGTCCAGATGCTTACTGAATATATCAATCATATCGAGTAAAGTTTTAGTATGAATACGCGAAAATGGCGGGTTAGTTATAATGTAATCGGCACCAAGTTGTTCAATCCATTCATGGCTCGTTCCTGTTTCATCATTTAATAGGAGTTCTAAAGCATTATATTTTGCTATAAAGTTTGGGTTCTTCAATTCACCGCTTTTAGGGTTAATGTCTGATGCCCAAACACACTCAATGCCTTTATCTTCAAGAATATTGATTAAGTGCC
>CAYUCW010000121.1:0-2145 GCA_964443435.1 uncultured Caulobacteraceae bacterium
AGAATCGAAGCCGGAACTTTTGCTTGTTGTGTTGCCGCAACGGGTGGGGAAGTTATACTTTCTGATGTGGTTCCTGAAACCATGGGTGCACTTATTGATGCTTTAAAAAGAGCGGGCGTAACTATTGAAACCGGAAAAGACTTTATCAAAGTTTCAAGAGATCCTTCTACGCCAATTAAGCCAGTTGATATAGATACACAGCCGCACCCAGGCTTCCCAACCGATGTTCAGGCGCAATTTATGGGTCTTATGACTATTGCCGATGGCGTTTCGATTTTCCGTGAAAATATTTTCGAAAACCGCTTTATGCATGCCCCAGAATTAAGAAGACTTGGCGCGGATATTACGGTTCGCGGTAATGAAGCGGTTGTGCGTGGAGTTAAAACCCTTAAGGGTGCACAGGTTATGGCAACCGATTTACGTGCATCGGTTTCACTTGTAATTGCGGGTCTTGTTGCCGAAGGCGAAACAACTATTGGCCGTGTTTATCACCTTGATAGAGGCTTTGAAAACCTAGAGCAAAAACTTACAAATTGCGGCGCGAATATAAAAAGACTACAGGGCGAATAATGACAGAGACGGCAAATAAAAAACTAAGGCTTTTGGCCTTGGAAAATGCAGATATAGAAGTTATTTCTGCGGCTTGCCAAGACGCGATTTTTCTTCCTAAAGATATTCAATTTATTAAAAAGCAAAGACGGTTTATAATTCCGCTGCAAAGATATTGCCATGAAATAAGCGATAAAGCGCTTCGCACGGTTGCAATTTTATCTTTTGATGGCGTATTGGGCGTAAGTGCAAAAGAAATCGTTCAAACCTCAAAAATGCCATATTCTATAATGAATATAGGGTTCAAAGAAACTGAGGCGCCATCAGGTGAATTTACAATTGATTTGGCGCATGGCGGTAAGTTTTTAATTAGTGTAGAATGTATTGATATAGTTTTGGGTGATATTGGCGAAATAAGAACCGCAGTCCGCCCAGATCATGAGCTTGAGTAATGGCAAAAATAATTTTCGCAAATAGTCCTGACTTTCTTGAAGTTTTTAAATCCCTTATATCTTCGCGTGGGGATATGGTTGATAATGCCACGACTGCTGCCGCTGAAATTATAAAAAATGTTAAAGCGAATGGTTTTCAAGAAGTTCAGGCCCTAAGCCAAAAATTCGATAAATATGAATTAAATGCCGAAAATTTTTTAATTTCGGAAGAAATCATAAATAATGCGATAGATAATTGCGATAAAGAAGTCTTAAAAGCGCTTGAACTTGCCGCACAGCGTATTGCCGATTTTCACGAAAAATCTTTGCCAAAAGATAATTTCTATGAAGATGATTTGGGTATTGGGCTTGGTTGGCGTTGGAATGCGGTGGATGCGGCGGGTCTTTATGCACCAGGCGGCTTGGCGGCATATCCTTCATCGGTATTGATGAATGCTGTCCCTGCAAAAGTGGCGGGCGTGAAGCGCATTACTATGACCACACCGCCAAATAGGCTTCATGAGAATCCGGCAATTCTTGCGGCGGCAAGAATAGCAGGAATCACCGAAATCTATGGCGTTGGCGGCGCACAAGCAATTGCGGCAATGGCTTATGGGGCAGGGGACTTGGCGCCCGTTGACGTTATTGTAGGACCAGGGAATGCATATGTAAGTGCCGCCAAAAAACTTGTATTTGGCGATGTCGGCATTGATAGTGTCGCAGGGCCATCGGAGATTTTCATAATTGCCGATAAATCAAATAATGCCGAAATTATCGCTTGTGATTTACTTGCGCAATCCGAGCATGATGAATTATCGCAATCTATACTTTTCACCGATTGCGCAGATTTCGCAAATAAAGTGAATAATGCCGCATTAGCGCAAATTAAAGATGGCAAAGCAGGCAAGCCCGCCGCCAAATCTTGGGAAAATTATGGCGCGATTATCGTGTTTGATGATTTAAATGATGCGGCTAAATATGTGAATATGGGCGCACCCGAACACCTTGAAATAGCCACCGATAATTTTGAAGAAATCATGAAAAATATTCGACATGCGGGTTCGGTTTTCCTTGGTAAAATGACGACTGAATCCTTGGGTGATTATCTTGCGGGGCCAAACCATGTTTTGCCAACTGGTCGCCGCGCGCGCTTTTCATCAGGTCT
>CAYUCW010000122.1:0-2029 GCA_964443435.1 uncultured Caulobacteraceae bacterium
GAATCTATACATATTGATACGGGCTGTGTTGCGGCATTTACTGACACTATAAGTTTTGATGTTGTAAGTGCCGGAAGCATTAAGTCCATGATATTTGGCGGCGAAGGTGTCTTCTTTGCCAATCTTCAAGGCCCAGGAACGGTTTGGATACAATCTTTACCATTCTCAAGACTTGCCGGAAGAATGCTTTCCGCCGCCCCGCAATTAGGCGGAAGTAGTGGCGAAGGCTCTGTACTTGGTCAATTAGGCAATATTCTTGATGGGCGTTAATTTTATTCGCTATTTTTATATTTGGTTTGGCTTAAACGGCATGGTCGCAATTTTATTTGCGGCTTATGCCAGTCATAGTGGAATTAATCCCTATCAACTTGAACTTATAAATAAGGCAAGCAATTATCAATTATTGCATTCAACAATTGGAATGTTTGCTGTCTTTACCGCCAATAATTCGCTAAAAAGCACAGCAAGCATATTGTTATTTAGTATTGGCATCATATGTTTCTCCTATAGTCTATATTTAAAAGGCATGGGAATTATAAATAGTGCACCATTTGCGCCAATCGGCGGCATTTGTTATGCATTTGGTCATTTAGCATTAGGAATATATTGCTTTGGAAAATATGGGAAAAATAATACATCTTCATAATCGCGGTGTTTTAAAACTAAGCGGTGAAGAAACCATAGCTTTCTTAAATAATCTTCTTACTAATAATATAAGCAATATTGCGGAAGCTCCTGTTTTTACTGGCTTTTTATCGCCTCAAGGTAAATATTTATTCGATTGTTTTATTATAAAAAATGGCGAAGAAATCTTTATTGATTCAAATCATGCCGATGAATTATTGGCAAAACTAAAAATCTTTAGGCTTCGCGCCAAAATTTCAATTGAAATGACAAATCTAAAAGTCTTCTATAGCAATAATCCAATTGAAAACGGCTTTATTGACCCAAGAAATCCGAAGATGGGTTATCGTGTCCTTTCTGAAAACTTGGCGGCAAATGCGCCAATCGAAGAATATAATGAATTAAGATATAATCTTAATGTTCCCGAATTATCCGAAGATTTAATAAGGGATAAGGATTTTGCACTTGAAGGTCTAATGGATGAAATGGGCGGCATTGATTTCCACAAAGGTTGTTATATTGGCCAAGAAATGACAAGCCGCATGAAACGGCGCGGCACTTTAAAACAAAAACTTTGCAGTTTTCGCTTTATTGGTGAAAATTTAGACTTTGACACCCCAATAATGGCGGAAAATTGGGAAATTGGTCGCATAAGAAGCAATAAAAGCGGCAAAGGAATTGCACTTATCCGCATAGATAGATTAAATGAAGTCATAGAAAAAAGCGGTAAATTACTTGCGAACAATACAGAAATCATTATTAACTCCTGATAAAAGGGGCAAAATATGAATAGATTTCCAACAAGCTTGCTTGAAAAATATCAAGACTTTCGGAATAATATTTATCTTCAGAACGCTGCGCATTACGCAGAGCTTGGTCAAAATGGCCAAAAGCCCGAAGTTATGATTATTTCCTGCTGTGATAGCCGCGTAGATCCAGAGGCTATATTTGCATCCCTCCCTGGTGAATTGTTTGTGGCGCGAAATGTTGCCAATCTTGTGCCACCATATGAAACCACCGGAACTTATCATGGTGTGTCGGCGGCAATTGAGTTTGCGGTTCTTAATTTGCTTGTAAAGCATATTGTTGTGCTTGGTCATTCGGGCTGTGGCGGTGTTATGGCGGCAATTGACGGAAGTAAAGCGATTCAGACCGAAGCAAACTTTATTTCTAAATGGATGTCGATACTTGATGAACCAAAGAAAAAAGTTATGGCATCCAAGTGTGAATGCACGCAATATTCTTTGGAACAAGAAGGCATAAAACATTCTATAAATAATCTTCGCACCTTCCCTTTCATCAAAGAACTTGAAGATAATTTGCAACTTGAAATTCATGGTGCCCATTTCAATATTGAAAAGGGAGAGCTTTATATTCTTGATAAAGCCAGTGATGAGTTTAAAAA
>CAYUCW010000123.1:0-2008 GCA_964443435.1 uncultured Caulobacteraceae bacterium
GCTTCATTAACTTTGATTACGCAAGCAATGCTTTTACCTTCGATTTTTACAATAATTCTATCGCCAGTTCTTGCGCCCGCAGGTACTTTTATATTCGCTTTTCCAAGCGCACATTTCCCTTTGATAATTCCGCCACTTGCCGCGGTCCAAATAGAAATTGGTAAATCAATTTCTACCATGCGCTTAAGTCTTGATGGAACAAATAAATCTTTATCAGCAGAAGCAGCCGCGCCAGTAATTACGCGATATGCTTCTTGCGCGTCTTCAAAAATTTGACGTGCTTCAGGGTCAGAGTTTACATCAGGATGGCAAGACTTCGCAATTGAGCGAAATGCTGAGCGAGCTTCCTTAATGTCTGCGTTTGGGCTAATGCCTAGAATAGAGTATGGTGATTTCATGCTATTATTTTGCATCTATTATGGTTATCAAATCGTAAACAAAATATTGTTAAATGGTTAAAATTGCATAATTTTAAGTTTTTTTGTGAGTTTAGTATGAGTTCAAATGATATCATCCCACCTACGCCTTCCGAAGAGGACTATCTTAATAGTATCAAGGCGCATGAAGAAGAATTTAATGAAGCGGAAAACCCGTTTGATATTTTCAAATCTTGGCTTTTACTTGCAAGAAAAAAAGAAATTAATGATCCTAATGCTGTTGCTGTTGCTACGGTCGATGAAGACGGCATGCCAGATGTAAGAATGGTATTATTAAAAGATTTTGACGAAAATGGCTTTGTTTTTTATACGAATTTTCAAAGTGCAAAAGGGGTTCAAATTCTTGATACCCCAAAAATTGCAATGTGTTTTCACTGGAAATCACTTCGTCGCCAAATAAGAATTCGCGGTATTGTCGAAACCGTGACAGAGGCCGAAGCCGATGCATATTTTGAATCGCGTGCAAGAGATAGCCAGATCGGCGCATGGGCATCAAAACAATCGCAAACTATGGAAAGCCAAACTGGTTTCGTGAAAGAAATTGGCGAAGTTGCCCTTAAATATGCACTTAAAAAAGTTGAAAGACCACCCCATTGGTCGGGCTTTAGGCTTAAACCTTTAAGAATTGAATTCTGGCGCGATAGACCTTTTAGGCTTCATGAAAGAATTGAATATTCGCGTGAAAATCTATTGGATAATTGGCAAACTAGACGACAATATCCTTAGGCTTTAATCTCTATTTTATTGCTTAAACGGTATTCCGCACCAAGGCTTGCAAGGCCATCGCATTCTACTATGCCTTTATCAATAAGCCATAAAATATGGGCATGCACATTTTGCTCTGCGGCTCTTAATAGTTTTTCGTCCAAATGTTTATAGATTACACGTGTAATATTTGAAATTTGGCTTGGTCGCCATTTCAAGCAATTTATTACTTCTTTTTCTCTATTATGCCTATGTTCAATAAAGGCATCTATAAGATTATTTGGGTTTATAATTTCTGCACCATGCGCAGGGAATAAGCATTTATAATTTTTATTCTTTATTTTTTTAAGGCTTTCGATAAAGTCACTCATATTTCCATCAGGTGGAGTAACAACCGTTGAAGACCAACCCATAATATGGTCACCTGAAAACAAAATATTTTCGCCTAATAATTCATAACATAAATGATTAGAAGCATGACCCGGTGTAGAAATTGTTTTTATGGTAATATCTTGATTGTTTAATTCAATACCATCATAAAGGCCGACATCGGGATTAAATTCCAAAAGTGCTTCGGACATGTGATCAAGGTCAGAAATAAAATCATTCCTTGCGCCATAGATTTTTGCGCCAGTTTTTTCTTGTAGCTTAGATACAAGTTTAAAATGATCCCAATGTGAATGAGTAACAAGAATATGAGTTAGTTTGCGATTGCCTATGGCTTTTAAAATTGCCTCTAGGTGAACATTTAAATCAGGACCCGGATCAATTAGCATAAGCTCTGACTTGCCAATTAAATATGTATTGGTTCCATAAAAAGTCAAAGGTGAGGGATTATGACAAACGACACGACCAATTAATGGGGT
>CAYUCW010000124.1:0-1917 GCA_964443435.1 uncultured Caulobacteraceae bacterium
GTATGGCTTTCTTCGAAAAGACGACCTGTTTCCAAAGTTGCAAAATCAATATTAACGCCAGTTTCCGCAATATGATGGGTTAATAATTGATCTTCGATACCAAGTGAAGTTGTGAAAACAATTTTACCTTCGATTTGGGCGCGAATTGCTTTTATTCTATCCGCAAGATTTAGGCTCGAAAGCTCGTCATTATTAAGCATTTAGACGCGCCCTTTTTCTGGCTTCTAAAATTGAAATTTTTTCACCATTATTATTTTGATACGCAACTGAATAAGCTTTTAATGAAGTTTGCCAATCTGTGATTGGTTGTCTTAATAATTGCTCTTCACTAATTTCTATTTCATCAAAGCCGCAAGCAATGGCATCGGCAAATTGATCTGGAATAAGTGGACCAACCGCGCGCAAAACCCCTTTAAAGCCAAGATTTCTTAGGCGCTTTGCCAAAGTAAAACCACGACCATCAGAATGCGCCGCAAATTCAATACCTAGAATATTTGAAGTACCAAATTCTTTAAAAGCTTCTTCAGGATTTATAGTATTCGGCAAAATTTCAATTGTGTTTTGCACGTCTTGGATAAGACCATTTTTTGCAATAATTGGCATTTATGCCTCCTGCTTTTCAGAATGGTTCGCATAAGCTTCGCGGAATTTTTCAATACCTATACGGCGATAAGTTTCGATAAATTCTTCATTATTAATGCGTAAATCACGATAAACATTCACAATACGCTCAATGGTATCAGGAACATCTTCGGCATCAATCCCTGGGCCCAAACGCTCACCAAGTGAGAAATTCTCAGTAGCATCGCCGCCAATAGTAATTTGATAGTTTTCACGACCTGATTTTTCGAGGCCAAGAATACCAATATTGCCAACATGGTGGTGACCACACGCATTAATACAGCCCGAAATTTTTATACCAAGCTTACCAATATCTTTTTGCAATTCAGTATCTGCGAATTTCTTTGAAATTTCTTGCGCAATCGGAATTGAACGCGCAGTTGCAAGGGCACAATAATCAAGCCCTGGGCACGCAATAATATCAGAAATTAAACCCGCATTATTGGTGGCAAGTCCAAATTTACCAAGCTCTTGGTAAAGTGCAAATAAGTCTTCTTTGGCTACATTTGGTAAAATAATATTTTGTGCATGACTTATGCGTAATTCGCCATAAGAATATCTATCCGCCAAATCCGCCGCCGCATACATTTGTTCAGAAGTTGCGTCGCCAGGGGTTCCACCAATTGGCTTAAGCGAAATAATAACCGAAACATAACCATCAATTTTATGTGGATTAGTATTATTAGCAACAAAATCCGCAAAGTCTTTTTGATTTAGATTGTCAATTAAGCTTGCAGGAGTTTCAGATTTTGTCGCAAGTTCAATTGGTTTGAAATAAGCATTAATTCTTGCAATTTCCACTTCGTCTATATCAACTTGTGCCGCGTCAAATTTTGCATATTCCGCTTCGACTCTTGTTTTAAACTCGTCAAGGCCAGTTTCATTAACAAGAATTTTAATACGCGCTTTATATTTATTATCGCGGCGCCCCTCGGCATTATAAACCCTTAGGATTGCCTCGAGATAGGCAAGCAAATTTGGAAGCTCAATGAAATCACGAACTGCTTTGCCTTGAACAGGTGTTCTTCCAAGACCACCGCCGACAAAAACCTTACAGCCAGTTTCACCATTTTGCTCAACTATTTGAAGGCCGATATCATGAGCTTGAATAACCGCTCTATCACTTGGTGCGCCTGAAACCGCGATTTTAAACTTACGCGGTAAATATAAGAATTCAGGGTGATTGGTTGACCATTGACGCACAATCTCGGCAATTGGACGTGGGTCTAAAATCTCATCTTTGGCGACACCCGCAAAATGATCTGCGGTAACATTTCTTATGCAATTTCCAGAAGT
>CAYUCW010000125.1:0-1840 GCA_964443435.1 uncultured Caulobacteraceae bacterium
GTGGAAAACTTTCTGACTTCGGTTTACAGCTTCGCGCAAAACAGAAATTAAAAGGCTATTATGGCTCTATTTCTGAGAAGCATTTTGCTGGTCTTTATGAAGAAGCTGACCGTATGAAAGGCAATACTGCAGAGAACCTTGTTGGTCTTCTTGAGTGCCGCCTTGATGCAGTTGTTTACCGTTCTAAATTCGTACCTACTGTTTTCGCTGCTCGTCAGTTTGTGAACCATGGTCACGTTCTTGTTAATGGCAAAAAAGTAAATATTCCTTCTTACCGTTTGAAAACTGGTGACACTGTGCAAGTGAAAGAAAAATCACGCACTATGGCACTTGTTCTTGAAGCTTTAGAATCTCCTGAACGCGATGTTCCTGATTATATCGAGCTTGAACCAGCGGCAATGAAATCAACTTTCCTTCGTGTTCCTGAATTGTCTGACATTCCTTATGCGGCGACAATGGAGCCGAATTTGGTTGTGGAATACTACGCATCTTAATAAATTAATTATTGTGGCGTATTGCTTTGTCGGCTGTCCTTTTGCGGTGCTCATGCACCTAAAAGTGCACTCCGCTCCTCAAAGAACAGACCTTCGTGCACTACGCTCACACTAATTATTTACAGCGCATTTAAGCCTTGCATTTATTGCAGGGCTTTTTTGTTTTCCACTGCAACCACACTAAAGACTCTTGATAGGTCAATAATTTAAGCCCCATCAAAAGATGGGGCTTTTTTTCATTCCAAAACTTGCACTTAAAGTCATAAAATACTAAAGCCAAGGTCTGGAGTTATTATGAATAAAAAAGCCGTAAAACTGAGTGTGAATAGAAAAATTGGCGGAAAAATTGCTTTGCCAGGATCAAAGTCTATTACCAATCGCGTTTTACTTTTGGCGGCTTTGGCCAATGGCAAATCTATTCTTACTGGTGCTTTGAAATCTGATGATACTAAATATATGGCGGAGGCGCTTCGCCAAATGGGTGTCACAATCAATGAACCCGACGCCACTACATTTGAAGTAATTTCAAATGGCAAATTAAATGCGCCAACTAAAGAATTATTTCTTGGTAATGCGGGTACCGCAATAAGATTTTTAACCGCCGCAACCGCTACTATTAATGGCGAGATTATTCTTAATGGCGATATTCATATGCAAAAAAGGCCAATTGGCCCACTTGTAAATGCGCTTTCAAAAATGGGCGTTGAAATTAGTGCCACAAATAATTGCCCGCCAGTATTTATCAAAGGTAAAGGCGATATTCCTTCTGATTATGTTGAAATCGACGGAAGCCTTTCAAGCCAATATGTTTCCGCGCTTCTTATGGCATCGGCAATTGGCGATAGAACCCGCGAAGTAAAAGTGCTTGGTGGTGATATTGGCGCGCGCGGATATATAAATATTACACTTGCTTGCATGAAAGCTTTTGGCGCAAAATTTACCGAAATTGGCAATCTCCATTGGCGCGTTGAAGGCGGCGGCTATAAGGCAAATGACTATTATATTGAGCCCGACGCATCGGCGGCGACTTATCATTGGGCGATTAATGCGCTTTTAGGTGCCGATATTAATATAGGCATGAACGCAAGTGAAATGACACAGCCCGATGCCAAAGCGTTTGATACAATCTCGCAATTTCCGAACTTACCAGCGATAATTGACGGAAGCCAAATGCAGGACGCAATTCCAACCATTGCAGTGCTTGCGGCCTTTAATAATAATCCTGTGCGCTTTATCGGCATTGAAAACCTTAGGGTCAAAGAATGTGATAGAACAATGGCGGTAAGAACCGAACTTAATAAAATCGCCGAAGGTATAGCCCAAGAAGAAGGCGATGATTTAATTAT
>CAYUCW010000126.1:0-1776 GCA_964443435.1 uncultured Caulobacteraceae bacterium
AGAAACGCAAAACAAATTATAAATGAATTATATTTTGGAAATCTTATGAATTAATCACTCTGGGTTTTTGCAATATCATATGAAAGAATTTTAAGAATATTCTCAATTGGCTCTTTTGCTTCGATTGCCTCTAATGCCAAATTGATTCTTTCTTTATATTCTTCTTTCAAATGTGGATTGCTTGTTACGGATTGCATTGTAAACTTTACATCTTCTAAATCACCATTTCTTAATTGCATAATCATTGCATTATAAGCATATTGATATAAAAGAGGGTAACTTAAATAAGCCTCTAGAGCGGCATTATAACTTGATTCATCTGGTTTAATTCCTGTATTTGGCCCTGTAATTGAAAAATGATAAAGATTTACAGCATTAGCAGGATTTAATTTATAAGACTTGCCAAATAAAGAACGCGCAAGTTTAATTTGGCTTTCATAAGTTTCATTGGGTAAAAATTTATTATTCTTTGCCATTAAATAATAAGTAAGACCGAGATTAAAAAATCCTTTTGCATCATTTGGATTAGTGGCGGTATATGTTTTATAAAAATCAACCGCCTTTTCTTCGGGTCCAACATAAATATAGGCATTAGCAAGCACCATTTTGGCATAATCATCATTTGGAAATTTAGCGGCTTCTTTTTCAATCATGCTCAAAAGCTTTGGTTTATAATCTTGTTTAGGGCAATTTATAGCCGCCGCATTTAATAATAAAAGATTATCTGCGGATTTTGGCATGTTAGTAATTTCAACAACTGGTTCGGGCATGCTTGATACCCTATAGATTGTGGCTCTTATATCTTTAAGATAATAAGCCTTTAAAACATAAGATAAATTTTCTAGCTTTATGGCAAATATTCTTTCAAAAGTCTCTATTTCGTCTTTACCTTCATTAATTTCTGCAAAATATTGTTTAAGCTTTTTTAGTCTTTCAGGGTCAGCCATAAGATAATGCGTTAAAAGCCAAGATTGCGCATAGAATGACATAAGAAATTCATTATCTTGTCGTTTGCTGAGTTTATTTTTTAAAATATATTTATAATCTATCGTTGTGCCTAGCGACAAAATGCTTATCGACCTTAAAGAAAGCGCCATGCCTACTACTGCCCTGTCACCAGAAATTCTCATTGTACTATAGTATTCTGCATAGCCTTCAATAAACCATTTTGGATAATAAACCGTAGAATTTTGAAACATAAATAAATGAGTGTATTCATGAAAAATTATATTAAGGCTTAGATTTTCTTCCTGAACTTTTATATCTTTGGCTTCAGTGATTTTTTCGCCATCAAAATGCGAATATGCATAAGTGCCAGTTGGACAATTTCTTACAAATCCTGCAATACCAGAACGAATATTAGGATATATGATTTCAAATTGCCCTCTATGTCTTAATAAATATATTTCAAACTTATCATTATGTGATGAATTATCTTTATTAATATTATAAAAACCACTTATAATATATCTGAATTGCTCTAATTTTTTTGTATATGCTAGAGCATGATGTTCAGGAATATTTGAATAAACTATAAAATTCTTTGATTCGGCCTTTACCCATTTATCCAATGCAAATGCATTGTTCGCCATAAAGCAAAGACAAATTAATGCGCCAATTATAAGTTTTCTCAATTTCCACCCTTAAGTTTTGTATGTAAATATTTATAAGACTATAATTTGCTTTCCGAATTTGTTATTTCAGAAATAATTGAAGACTACTCGACTTTTGGCAAATTTGATGCGCTCAATGCTTCAAATATTTTTTCTATTGGCT
>CAYUCW010000127.1:0-1756 GCA_964443435.1 uncultured Caulobacteraceae bacterium
TTGATAATATTGCCGGAATAATAAATAAAAAAGGCAATGTTCTTGGTATGATGCCACACCCCGATAGGGCATTTGCCAAAGAGCTTGGTAGCGATGATGGCGCACTTATATTCCAAAGCCTTTTGGCTTAGTTAAGAATATTGACAATAGCATAATATTTTCGTCTATAGGCTTATGCCAGAGCAAGAATTACAATTACAACGCCGCCTAAGAATTGTCGCCAGAGGCGATGGTTTTAAAGTAATCCCTATTGGGCGAAGTAAAAATATATTTGGCGATTTATATATTAAATTTATTGGCGGATCTTGGCGTAGTATTATCCTTTATAGTATTGGTCTATTTTTCCTTATAAATATAATTTTTGCATTATTATATTATGCCATTGGCGACGGAATTTCAAATTCAAAAGAAAATTCACTTCTTGATGACTTTTTCTTTAGCGTTCAGACGTTTGCAACAATTGGCTATGGTGTTTTGGCGCCAACAAATTTAGCGGCAAATATCCTTGTAACTTTTGAAGCAATTTTGGGCTTCGCCTATTCGGGTGTAACAACCGGTGTGATTTTTGCAAAATTTGCACGCCCCACCGCACGCATTCTCTTTAGCGATAGTGCAGTTATAACAAAACATAATGGCAAGCAAACATTTATGTTTCGCCTTGTAAATGAGCGTGGAAATTCAATTGTAGATGCCAATGCCAAGCTTACATATATGCGCGATGAAATAACCCTTGAAGGCAAGCGTATAAGAAGATTTTATGATTTGCCACTTGTGCGTAAAGAAATACCGATTTTACGGCTTACATGGTCGGTATTGCATGAAATCACCGAAGATAGTCCATTATATAATCAAACCCCCGAAGATTTAAATCGGGATCAGGTTGAAATTATTATATCTATAACAGGGCTTGATGATACACTTTACCAAACCATTCACGCCCGTAATTCTTATGTTGCCGATGAAATTATTTTGAATGGCGAATTTGAAGACATGATAGAACGCACCGATAATTATGAGCTTATCGTGCGTTATGATAATTTGAATAAGATTATTGTAAAATAATAATTATCTTGGTGCGCGTTTAGCAAGAATTCTTTGTAAAGTTCTTCTGTGCATATTAAGGCGGCGCGCGGTTTCCGAAACATTATTTCCGCAAAGCTCAAACACTCTTTGGATATGTTCCCATCTTACCCTATCGGCACTCATTGGGTTTTCGGGTGGTTGCGGTAAATTATCTTTAATCGCAAGAAGTGCTTTCATTACATCATCGGCATCCGCAGGTTTAGATAAATAATCCGCCGCGCCCGCCTTTACCGCCGCAACGGCGGTGGCAATATTGCCATAACCCGTAAGCATAACAACACGCGCATCAGGGCGAAGGTTATGCATTTCTTCAACAACCGATAAACCATTGCCATCATTAAGGCGCATATCAAGCACCGCGAATGCTGGCGGCCTTTCATGGATTATACTCATAGCCTCATTCACACTTGCCGCAGTTTTCACCAAAAACCCACGATTTTCAAGAGCGCGCGAAAGTCTTTGGCGCAAAGGGCCATCATCATCCATTACTAATAATGATTTGTCTTCTAAAGTTTCGATTGCAAGTGAAGCGTCCATTTTAACCCCGATTTTCAGGTATTATAAAGTATATTCATATAAATGTCGCGCGACTTAATGACGCGCTTAAATTCAATGCTTATTCCCTCACTTTGCTTTATATTCAAGATTATCCCTTGACCAAATAACGCTTATG
>CAYUCW010000128.1:0-1671 GCA_964443435.1 uncultured Caulobacteraceae bacterium
AAATGTAATTAATATTAATGGCGAAATGTTTGAAAGACTTCATTTAGAAGCGGCAAAGCATCTTTTAAAATTGATTGACTAGGAGATATAAACTATTTTAAGTTCATTAAATAATTTAAGGTACGCAAATGCAAAAATTCGCACAAAAAATATCTTTATGCTTTGTTTTATTGGTTTCAATATTTTCATTTAGTTTGGCAAATGCACAAACTAATCAAATAAATCCCTTAAATGATTATGTTGCATATAATAAAGCTTTGGATGAAGGTAATTTTACAAAAGCCGAAGATTATGCATTTAAAGCTTGGAATAATGCCGAGAAACTTTGGGGTGATAAGAATAAAAATACTGCGGCATTTGCATTTAATGCGGCAATGATATCAATGCTTAATTATAAATATAAAGAAGCATTGGCACCTGCTTTGAGGGCAAGAGAACTTGCCGAGTTAGGCAAAGAATATTATTCATTCCAAGAAATTGATTTTCTAGCCAAATATGCTGAATTTAAAAATAAAGATAAAAAAATTACAAAATCAGATATTGAAGATTTGGAAAATCCTACTTTATTAATTGCAAATAACTGGGATAATGCGATTATAATTGATGCTTTAACCGATATGGCAACTGAATATTTAGAACTCAATTATAATAAAAAGACACTTGAAATACTAGATAAAGCTAATTTGCTAAATAGTAAGGTAGAACTTAATTCAAAGGTTTTAGATTTTAAAATATTATTGCTATATATGAACTATAATCTGCAAATAAAAGAATATGGCAAAGCTGTAAATTATTCAAATAAAGCTAGATTAATTTATGGAAGCTCTAAAAATTATTCAGATAAAATGTATGCAAATCTTCTCGCTTGGAATTTGGCAAGCCAAGCTCTGGCTTTAAGTGATGGATTGGTTGGAAAAGACGTTTGTAAAGGCTATCAGTGTGAAAGAGCTTTTGATGTTTATACTACGGAAGAATTAGAAAAATTAAGATATCATAACGGATTAGATTGCAAAGCAACAACATTTTTAGAGAGAGACACAGCGATTGGTAAAGATATTGAATATCCATTTCAATATCTAGCTAACTATGGAAGAGGTACCTATGGAGGTGCGGTAATTGCGCTGTTAAACATTGATGAAAATGGTGATGTAAAAGATATTAGAATTCTCGCTGAAGTACCAAAAGTAACTTTCTCAGAAGAAGTTAAAAGGGCAGTAAAAACTTGGAAGTATAAAAACGCTAAAGATTGGAATGCAGAGTGTAGAGAAAATTTTTTGTTAAGAGTAAGTTTTGTTATTCCAAATTATTAATTGCACTATTATTTTTATATTGTTCCACTATAAAGACTTATGACTTATTCACTTTTATATTATCCGAAATGTTCGACTTGCGTTAAAGGGCTTGCACTTCTAGAGGCAAATGGCATTAACCCCAAGCTTATCACCTATTATACTAATCATTTAAGTGTCGAAGCATTAGCTAATATTGCCAAAATGCTTGGCGGCGCAAAAAGTCTTATACGCACCAAAACCGCAAAAGATAAAAACATAGATCTTGAAATGCCAGAAGACGATTTAATAAAGTCAATGATTAATGATGTTTCATTAATTCAGCGCCCAGTTTTGATAAAAGGCGATAAAGCCATTATTGGTCGCCCAATCGAAGAAATGC
>CAYUCW010000129.1:0-1608 GCA_964443435.1 uncultured Caulobacteraceae bacterium
AATACAGTTTATGAAGGCGTATATCTTCTTGGAACATCTATTGCCCGTCCATTAATTGCCAAGCGTCAAATTGAGATTGCAAATCTTGTAGGTGCGGATGCGGTTTGCCATGGCGCAACAGGTAAAGGTAATGACCAAGTAAGATTCGAAGTTTCATATTATGGCCTAAAGCCAGACGTAAAAGTTATCGCCCCTTGGCGTGAATGGGAATTTGCAGGCCGCCCAGATCTTATCGCCTATGCCAAAAAGCATGGTATTCCAATTGCGGCAGGTAAAGAAAATGACGCGCCATTCTCGATTGACGCCAATCTTCTTCATACATCTTCTGAAGGCCTTGCATTAGAAGACCCAGCCGATAGCGTGCCAGACATTGTTAAAATGCGCGCTGATAGACGCACAATCACCCCAGAAGAAGCGCCAGATAAACCAAGCTTTATCACAATCACATTTGAAAATGGGGATCCTGTGGCGATTAATGGCAAAGCAATGTCACCTGCTACTATACTTACCGAACTTAATAAAATTGGTCATGATAATGGCGTTGGCGGCCTTGATTTGGTTGAAAACCGTTTTGTTGGCATGAAGTCACGCGGCTTTTATGAAACCCCTGGCGGCACAATTCTTTTGACCGCACACCGCGCAATTGAATCAATCACGCTTGATAGAGGCGCAATGCATTTAAAAGATGAGCTTATGCCAAAATATGCCACCCTTATTTATAATGGTATGTGGTTCACGCCAGAGCGTGAAATGCTTCAAGCGGCAATTGATGCCAGCCAAAACGTAGTAAATGGCGATGTGCGCCTTAAAATCTATAAAGGCGGCGTTTATGTTGATGGCAGAACCTCTGATTATTCGCTTTATAATAAAGAGCTTATAAGCTTTGATTCAGCAGGCGGCTATAATCAAAAAGATGCCGAAGGCTTTATTAAACTTAACGCCTTACGCCTAAGAATTGCGGCATGGCGCGATCAAAGATTAGGTAAGAATAAATAATCTTCAAACTAAAAAGCCCAGATTTTCATCTGGGCTTTTTTTGTTATTGTGAATTTAAACTTAGTTATGATATGCGCGCTCACCATGTTCGGCAATATCAAGACCTTCTTCTTGAACATCTGAACTAGCCCTTAGGCCAATAGTATATTTAATAATATTAAATACTATAAAGCTTGCAACACCTGCCCAAACGATTGTTACGCAAACCGCTTTAAGCTGAATTATAAATTGCGATAACATATTATATTCAAGCACCGCACAGCCGGTCGCCGTACAATTATTGAAATCTGTAAGCCCCGTTCCACCCAAAGATGGCGCAACCAAAATACCGGTTGCCAAAGTACCAACAATGCCCGCGATACCATGAATACCAAAAGCATCAAGGCTATCATCATATTTAAATAGCATTTTTACTTTGGCACAGAAGAATACACAAATAGGTGAGATTATAAGGCCTAGAACCAAAGCACCCATTGGGCCAACAAAACCTGCTCCTGGGGTAATTACTACAAGACCTGCTATTACGCCTGAAATAAAGCCAAGCATTGACGGGCGTTTTTGAACAATCCATTCATAAGCCGCCCATGAAATCCCTGAGGCCGCAGTGGCAAG
>CAYUCW010000130.1:0-1575 GCA_964443435.1 uncultured Caulobacteraceae bacterium
ACAAGAGTGGTTTTGCCCTGTCCATTTGGCCCAATAACCACAATCCTATCATCATTATCAAGGCGGAAATTAACATCACGCAAAACTGGCTTGCCGGCTTCATAACCTAAATCGGCGTTTTCAATTTGCACCAATGGGCTTGCAAGCTCTGATGGTTCATAAAAGTGAAATGGCATTGCTCTATCGGCGATAGGCACGGCAATATCTTGCATTTTTTCAAGCATTTTAATGCGGCTTTGCGCTTGGCGCGCTTTTGATGCTTTGGCCCTAAATCTATCCACGAAAGCTTGAAGATGGGCTTTGGCGGCATCTTGCTTGGCTTTTTGCCCTGCAAGCTGTGCATTCCGCTCGGCTTTGCGCTTTAAATAAGTGTCATAGCCGCCAGTGCTTACTTCAAGTTTTTGGTTCTCAAGCGATAAAATATGCGTAACCGAACGATTAAGCATTTCTCTATCATGGCTTACGACCAAAACTGTATAAGGGTATTTCACCAAATAGCTTTCAAGCCATGCCGCGCCTTCTAGGTCGAGATAGTTTGTAGGCTCATCAAGGATAAGCAAATCTGGTTTTGAAACCAAAATGCCGGCAAGGGCGGCGCGCATACGCCAACCACCCGAAAAGCTTCCTGCCGGATTATAAAGCTCGGTTTGTTTAAAGCCAAGACCCACCATAATCTCACTTGCGCGCGCTTCGGCGCTATAGGCATCAATATCATGCAAACGCGCATGAATTTCACCAATCCGCATTGGGTCGATTGTGGTTTCGGCTTCGGTCATTAATTCGTGACGCTCGGCATCGGCGGCAAGTACAAGATCCATTATTGGCTCTGGGCTTGCGGGGAATTCCTGTGCCACAAAGCCCATGCGCGCGCCGCGCTTCATGGTTATTGCGCTATTGGTCTTATTCGTTTCTTCGCGAATAAGCTTTAAAAGCGTCGATTTGCCAGTTCCATTTTTGCCAATAAGCCCAACTTTCCAGCCATCAGCAATAAAAGCGCTGGCGTTATCAAAAAGAAGGCGTTTACCGAAACGGTGGGTAAGTTCATTTATAGTTAGCATTATTTACCAATAGTGAGAGGTTTCTGCTTTCCCTAAAGCTTCTTTGATGCGTTGCAAAGTGCCTTTGGTGGTATCTTGTGGTAAATCCTCATATTTGAAGAATTTTATCTCAGCAATTTCTTTGAAATTATTAAATTCGCGCACTTCCCACTTCTTGGCGCGTATGATTGCGACATGATCGCCCTTAAAATTATGAAAGTTGGAATGAAACGACACAAGCTCTAGGTCTTCAAATTCGGCAAAAAGCCCTGCTTCTTCTAATAATTCTTTTTGCGCGGCAATAAAAATGGTTTCGCCTTTTTCAACCCCGCCCCCAGGGAGGTGCCAACCCTTTGTATAAGTATGCTTAATAAGGCAAATTTCATTATTTTCATTAATCGCAATAATCCGCGCCCCCAAAGTCATTGGGCGCGTAAGACGAAAATAAACATGGAAACAATAATTACGAAGTTTTGTGAGCATAAAATCTCAATACAGGCAAAATATTTCTATACAAGAGGCGAATGTTTGTTTTATA
>CAYUCW010000131.1:0-1562 GCA_964443435.1 uncultured Caulobacteraceae bacterium
GGTTTTTGTGATATACGCGCGGCTGATAGCGGTCTGACTTGGCGAATGTTTCGTGGTGAAACCTCGTGAAAGCTCATGATCCATCAAGGCTTGTTCCCAAAACTTGCTTTGCCGCTATTGTAATAATAGGGATATACTATGCCATTCTATGAGCATACATTAATCACGCGGCCTGACCTTTCGCCGCAACAAGTTGAGACACTTGTTGAAGAGGTTTCAAACCAAATCGCTGCTGCTGGTGGTAAAGTTGAAAAAGCGGAATATTGGGGTCTTCGTAACCTTGCTTACCGTGTAAACAAAAACCGCAAAGCACATTATTCTTTCTTGACTATTGATGCGCCATCTAAAGCTTTGCAAGAAGTTGAGCGTCAGTTGAAAATCAATGAAGAAGTTTTACGTTTCCTTACAATTCGCGTTGAAGAACTTGAAACTGAACCATCTGTTATTCTTGCTCGTCGTGAAAAAGAAGAGAAAAAAGCAAAAGCTCGCGCTGAATTTGCTGCTAACTCTGAATTTGACGATCTAGAAGAAGGCTTGGAGGTATAATCAATGGCTACTAAATTTACTATTTCAAATCTTCCAACTCGTCGTCCGTTCCAACGTCGCCGTAAAACTTGCCCGTTTTCTGGTGATGCTGCTCCGAAAATTGACTATAAAGACGTGAAATTATTGCAACGTTATTTGTCTGAAAAAGGCAAAATCGTTCCTTCAAGAATCACAGTTGTATCGCAAAAGAAACAACGCGAATTGGCAAAAGCCATTAAACGCGCTCGTTTCCTAGCTTTATTACCATATAATGTAGCATAGGGGATAACAATGGTTGAAGTAATTCTTCTTGAACGCGTTGGTAAACTTGGTGTTATTGGCGATGTGGTTAAAGTAAAACCAGGCTATGCACGTAACTTCCTTCTTCCTCAGAAAAAGGCTCTACGCGCTACTGCTAACAATAAAAAACTTTTCGAAGCTGAGCGCGCTCAGATCGAAGCTCGTAACGCGGAATTAAAAGCTACTGCTTCTGAAATCGCGGTTAAACTTGATGGCCAAACATTTGCTCTTATTCGCCAAGCTGGTGAATCTGGTCAATTATACGGTTCTGTTGCGGCACGTGATATTGCTGCGGCTGCTGTTGATGCTGGTTTTGCGGTTGAAAAATCTCAAGTTCTTCTTAATGCGCCTATTAAAACAATCGGCGTGCAAGCTGTTAAAGTTAAACTTCACCCAGAAGTGGAAGTTGAAGTTAAAGTTAACGTTGCAAGAACAACTGAGGAAGCTGAGCGTCAAGCTAAAGGCGAAGACGTTGTTGCTGCTAAACTTGCTGAAGAGAGAGCTCAGAACGAAGCACAAGCTAAAGAAATTGCTGAAAACGCAGTTGAGCTTGATGGTCGCGAATAGTTTTTACTAAAGACAAAAATTTAAGCCCTACTTTATAAGTAGGGCTTTTTTTGTGGGTAATTTAAATTTTACAGCAATAGGCACTAGCAATATTTATAACTTGATGTTTTATACATTATGCTTGAAGTTATGGAAAAATCGCAAATTGAAAAAGTAAAAACTGCCCCTCA
>CAYUCW010000132.1:0-1506 GCA_964443435.1 uncultured Caulobacteraceae bacterium
CATAATAAGAATATATTCTATACTCAAGTTAAATCGCATTAAAAAAGGCAGTCCTGTGGACTGCCTTATTAATTTTTCTTTATTTAGTACACGCTCGCTTTATTAAAATTACTAAATAGTAGCAGGAGACAATTTATAGCAATATTGGTAACATTGCTATAAATTTCGACGCACTAATATGAAGTAAGCTAACTTAATTAATTACATTATCGCAAAGAAGTACAAGGAAACAAATATTTGAAATATTGGACATATTTCAAATATTTTTGACGTAGTAATTCAAAGCGATAATTAATTAAGTGCTTTTGAAAGGTTTTCTGACACTTTATCGAGGAAGCCCTCAGTCGTTAACCAAGACTGCTCATCACCTACTAGAAGTGCTAGGTCTTTAGTCATAAAGCCGCTTTCAACTGTATCTACTACGATTTTTTCTAGAGTTGCTGAGAAGTTTGCAAGCTCTTTATTATCGTCAAGTTTCGCGCGGTGTGCAAGGCCACGTGTCCATGCAAAGATTGACGCGATTGAATTTGTTGAAGTGCTTTCGCCTTTTTGGTGCTGACGATAGTGACGAGTTACTGTGCCATGTGCCGCTTCGGCTTCGATAGTTTTGCCATCCGGGGTCATTAGTACTGAAGTCATTAGGCCAAGCGAACCAAAGCCTTGTGCCACCATATCTGATTGCACGTCTCCATCATAGTTTTTACAAGCCCAAACAAATTTACCTGACCATTTCATAGCAGAAGCCACTAGATCATCGATTAATCTATGCTCATAAACGATTTTTGCTTCGGCAAATTTTTCTTTGAATTCAGCGTCATAGATTTCTTGGAAAATATCTTTGAAGCGACCATCATAAGCTTTTAAGATTGTGTTTTTAGTTGATAAATAAACCGGCCAGCCACGTAATAAGCCATAATTCATTGATGCACGTGCAAATTCACGAATTGACTCATCAAGATTATACATGCCCATTGCAACGCCTGCGCCTGGGTATTTGAATACTTCGTATTCAACTGGCTCACCGCCATCTTCAGGAACGAATTTCATAGTTAAAGTACCGGCAGAAGGCACTAAGAAATCTGTTGCTTTATATTGATCACCAAATGCATGACGACCAACAACAATTGGCGAAGTCCAACCCGGAACAAGGCGCGGAACGTTTTGGCAAATAATAGGCTCACGGAAAACTACGCCACCAAGAATATTGCGGATTGTGCCGTTTGGTGATTTCCACATTTTTTTAAGATTGAATTCAGTAACGCGGGCTTCGTCTGGTGTGATGGTTGCACATTTAATACCAACATTATATTTTTTAATCGCCTCAGCAGCGTCAATAGTAACTTGGTCATTAGTTGCATCACGATTTTCAACCGAAAGATCATAATACTCAATCGGTAGATCCAAATAAGGAGTGATAAGTTTATCTTTAATCATTTTCCAAATGATGCGAGTCATTTCGTCGCCATCAAGATCTACAACGGGATTATTTACTTTAATCTTAGCCAT